>JAUVYD010000228.1 GCA_030603265.1 Dehalococcoidia bacterium | reverse complement strand
ATCTTCGGAATCTAAAGGGCGTCGTCATGGAGACAAGGGTGGGGCTGGTGGCGGAGAACCGGCACATGGTGGACAGGGCCTTCCACGAGATTGCGTGTGTTCGCTGAAGCGACCATCCATCCGTGTGGCGGCTCAAGTCTGAGCCGGGCTCGGGGAGGGATGCGTGACGCAGGCTGACGTCAGGTCGGCAGGCACGATTCGCACGGAGCCGCAGGTTGACATAAACCGCACCCCGTGATTGGCACGCTGTGGTGTTCCTTCAGGGGGCGTAAAGCCCCTTCCCGCGAAAGCGGATTCTCCACGCTGAACTCTGCCGGGTTCGTGTTGTTGCCTAACTGCCCTGCCTTTGAGTCCATCCTCCGATGTCGTTGGCGCAGATGACGCCTGACATGACGACTGACTCTATGCCTGCGCCGGGGAATGTAGAAGCACCTGCGAAGTAGAGGCCCTTGATGGGCGCGCGGAAATGTGGCCTCCGGCTGCCTGCCGACTGGTCGAATCCGTAGAGGGCGCCCTCGGGCATGGAGGTGTAGCTCTCCAGTGTCCGCGGGGTTGCGGCATCTAGTACCGTTATGCTGCCGGCGAGTTCGGGGACAATCTCCTCGGCCTTGCGAACGAGAAGCGCCGCGAGCTGGCGTTTGCGGTCGTCGTAGTCCCTTTCATCTCTGGACGGGAAGTCCTGGTAGCCGATGGGGGCCACCAATGTGACGGCGGAGCGCCCCACGGGCGCGAGACGGCGGTCGGCATTGGAGTTGATGAACATGCTGAAGTCACCGTCAACATGCTGGATGAACGCAGGGTATGACGAGAGGTCTTTGTCGACTCCTGCGTAGACGACGAATGCCGATCGGGACATCTTGAGGCCTTTGACGAAGTCGATGTATGGGCCGCCAATCTCACTCGCCTCAACAAGCTGAAGCACGCACGTGCGCGCGTTAACGTTCGCAACGACGACGCGTGCCTGGAAGATCTCCTCGCCGCAGCGTACGCCCCGGACGCGCCGCCTCTCGGTGAGTATCCTGTCCGCCTTGTAGTTGGTCAGGATGGTGCCGCCGTGCTGCTCTATGACTTCGGCCAGCATCACGGCAAACGCGCGTGGTCCGCCAACCGGGAAGTAGCTGCCCTTGAGGTACGGTCCGATGCACGAGAGCAGGGCTCTCAGGCCCGGGGTGGTCTCCGCGGACGTGCCGTTCTGGCCGGACAGCGCCGAGAGAACAGCCTTCAAGCTCTCGCTGCCCAGGTGCTCGTCCAGTTTCTGCCGGTACGTCTTGTTCATCCAGCCGTACAGTGCCGCGTGCTTGCGCGGCAGGCGGGCGGCTGCCTTCTCGCCCAGCAGCCGGACAACAAGGTGGTCGGGAAGGGGGGCGCCATAGTCGCCGCTGTATTCGTGAAGCTGGTAGTATGCCTCGGAGGCCTCCCGGAAGAACGCGTCTATGCCTTGCTTCTCCTCGGGAAACACGTCACCGAGGGAGTCCACAACATGAGGAATGCCGGCGGGGAGGTCTATGTCCCTGCCCTTGTACACGTATCTTGTCCGGTTAGGTGCGAAGCGCCCTTCGGGAGGAATACCAAGTTGGCCTAGCAGCCGGAGTACGGAGCCGTTCTCCCAGACGCCTGTAATGCCCGCGACGCCGGTGCTGAAGATGAAGTCGTCGCGCATCAATGAGCCGCAATAGCCACCAACCTGTGCCTGCTGCTCCAGTACCAGGACCTTGAAACCGCGCCTGGCGAGCAGCGCGGCGCAGCTCAGTCCGCCTATGCCGGCGCCAACAACCGCGACGTCGTACTCGTTCTGTTGCTTGCCGCTGGTGGGAGAGACAGGGATGTGCCACTCATAGGGACTGAAACGCTGCCGTATCAGATATGCGGGCCCCTTGCTCTGGAAGACCAGCGAGAAGACAAACCCCGCGGTGACCAGAGCCACAGGCAATGGCCCCACTGCTGACATGGATGTGAAGAAGAGCGTGATGGCACACAGGAAGAAGACCCCTGTCCAGACGGTGGTGACGATGTTGTGTACGGAGATGAAGTCTTGATTGAGCCAGTACTGCTTCGGATAGTCATACCTTGCCGAAGCGGCGCTGAACGGCCGTCGCACTGCGAGCGAGACGGCTGCCATCAGGAAGAGCACTGTGAAGCCCAGGGGTCCCGCAGCGTCCACGAACAACGCGGAATCCGTGGCGTATGTTGCCACTGCCGCCGTGAGGAAGTACCCGAATGTTGTGAGGTCCAGGAGACGGTAGGCCCTGGACCAGACCTGCTGTGCGAGGAGTGCGCAGGAAAGACCGAGCGCGATGGAGATTCCGGCAGCTCCTGCCGGGCCTGTCAATACCCAGTAGGCTGCCCACGGGATGAACGCGAGCGCCAGCATCAGTGCCCCCATCGGCCTTGCCTTGGGTTCGAGTGGCTCCGGGCTGGCCATGTGTTGCCGTGACATCGTATGTTGGTCCTCCCTTGCTCCTGGCTGGGGAGCCGGCCGCCAGCCGTGCATGACTGATGCTGGCAAATCTTCTCACGGGCCAATTGATAGGTCAATATCGCCGTGTCCAGTGTGTAGACCATCAACATTGCGGGTCGGGGTATGTTGGTGCCCAGCGAAAATGTCCGCTTAATCGGTCAACAGTCCTGCCACCTTCGCCGGTGGGGGCACGTGACCGCGGCAGAGTGGTTTGAAACCCGCTCCTGCGATGATTCGCGCCTTGCCCCAGGGGCGATGGGGAGGGTTCGAATGTAGGGGCGAAGGCATGCCTCGCCCGTAGGGTGGCGCATTGGTCATGGTTGTGGTTACAGAAGGGATGAATACGGCACGTGATGTAGGCGCGGACCTCTGTGTCCGCCCGTGGTGGTGTCGTGGTTCCGGACGTAGGGGTCCTGGCATGCCTGGCCCGTT
>JAUVYD010000072.1 GCA_030603265.1 Dehalococcoidia bacterium | reverse complement strand
TCGCACTGCAGAATCCCTCTGAGCCATTCCCGCAGTTCCGACAGTACCACGTGTCGTGTCTCCGGTCGAACGACCCGAATCCGGACAAACGGGCTTGCCTTGAGTCCATCTGCGATGGGGTGGGGGGCGCTGAGTATCGTTCCCAACAGAGGCTTTGCGCTCTGGGCCGCGAGTCCGAGTGCGTCCACGAACTCCTGACATAGCAGTTCCATCCTGCCTATCTCATCGACAACGATGAGGTCAGCGCTCTCCATAGCTTTGCAGAGCGAGGGAACTGCGACATTCTTCATTGCGTCGAGGTGCACACCGTATCGTCCCACGCGCGGCGAGCCGGGGAAGTCCACGTGGGCAAGGACCACATCTCGGCCGTCGAATGTCGTGAGCCGAAAGCCCGTTCGTGACGCTCCGTGTCTGATTTCCTCCGTGTAGAAACCGCCGATTCTGATGTTGAGTCCCTTCACCGCTTCTCTGATAACAGTCGTTTTCCCTGCTCCGGGCCGGCCGGTGAGGAGCAGCCACTGAGCGTGAGAGGAAAGCTGCACGGTCATCTGGAAGAGTCAGCAAAATAGCGCCCTGCGATGGGCGTCAGGTCTTGCTTGACCATCTCCGGAACCATGTGCGACGGAGTCACTATGGCGTCCTTCAGTGCGGACGCGCAGGCGCAGGCACGGTTGTCGGGGACGGATTTCACCACGCGGGTGACAATCGTGCGAGCGGTATCGGCACCCTTCAGGAGGCTCTCAAGCACCATCTCGGTCGTCACTGATTCATAATCGTGGCGCCAGCAATCGTAGTCGGTGACGAACGCGACAACCGCGTAGCATATCTCTGCCTCGCGCGCCAGCTTCGCCTCAGGCAGGGCGGTCATTCCAATGATATCTGCTCCCCATGCACGGTACAGCTGTGATTCCGCCCGTGTCGAGAACTGGGGACCCTCGATGGCGACATACACTCCTGCTTTGTGCACAGTCGCGCCGGTCGAAGAGGCCGCATCGTGTACGAGGCTGCGCAACTCTGCGCAGAACGGTTCGGCGAACGCGATGTGCGCCACAATGCCGCCCTGGAAGAACGTGTTCTCTCGCAGCCTGGTCCTGTCGATAAGCTGGTCCGGGATGACGATGTCCATGGGAGCCATGTCTTCTCTCAGACTGCCAACTGCGTTCACCGAGATGATTCGTTCAACGCCGAGTGTCTTCAGCGCGTAGATGTTCGCCCTGAATGGGATCTCGCTGGGACTGATGCGGTGGCCTCGCCCGTGGCGTGGAAGGAACGCTACTCGTTTCCCCTCGAGCGTGCCGAGAACAATCGCGTCGCTTGGTGGCCCGTAGGGCGTCTCAACCTGGGCCTCGGACACGTCCGTCATCGCATCAATCTGGTAGAGCCCGCTGCCGCCGATGATGCCTATCGTCGCCTCAGTCATGTCAGGTACCTCTGGGCCAATTCTATCGCGTCGTGGTGTGTGGTGGGAAGTCCGCCGACAGGGAATGCCTCTCACTCCGGACAGGTGGTGGACGCACGGTAGGACGTATGGCCGGTGTGGTATTATTCACGCTCGCGGGCGACAGCGGATGTTCGCAACGGCTGTTGGCCGAAGGAGGGAGCAGCTCATGAGTAGCGAGTTCGTTCGTGCCAGTCAGGAAGAGTACGACAGTCGTGTTGTCACGTACAAGGACGTGCCTGTTGTGCATCTCTCGCCTGACGCCGCAGCCCATATCGTGGCAGCTAAGAACGCAACACTGAGCTTCGCGACGCTCGCGCCCAACGCGAACTTCAAGGTCCACAGTCATCCTGCTGAGCAGCTGATGATTGTCGTCAAGGGGGAACTCGACGTCGCTGTTGAGGGCAAGCTCTACCGGGTGAAGGCAGGGCAGGTTGTGAAGATACCCGGGGACGTAGAGCATGCAGCCAATTCACTCGAACAGGAATGCCAGTTGATTGAGGTCTTCGCGCCGGCCCGCAAGGACTTCGAGGAGAAGCTGCAGCAGGCGATTGCTGCACAGAAGTAGTCTCGACATACGGAGGTGGTGGGGTTTCGAGCGGCGATGTCGCTTGATGCCGGATGATGCAGGCGGACGGAATACGACTGAGCAAATTGCAGGAGGAGCAAGATGGACAGCCTGATGAGAGATTTGCAGGGGATCCTGGATGTCGGCGTCATCGCGATTGTGAGGGTCGCAAGTGCCGAGCAGGCGGTGGAGGTGTGTGGTGCGGTTGCGCGCGGAGGAGTGAAGGCCATTGAAGTAACGATGACCGTCCCCGGTGCAATCGACGCGATAAAGGAGTTCAAGAAGACCGCGAGCGACGATATTCTTCTTGGCGCGGGCACCGTCCTGGACCCGGAGACCGCGCGAACGGTGATTCTCGCTGGCGCGGATTTCATTGTGAGTCCGAATTTGAATGTGGACGTTATTCAGATGGCCCACCGATACGGGAAGGTGGTGATACCCGGGACGTTCACCGCTACCGAGATACTGGCGGCGTGGGACGCCGGTGCCGACATCGTAAAGATATTCCCGGCAGGCGTCGTTGGCCCTCAGTACCTTAGGGACATCAGGGGGCCGTTGCCTCAGATTCGCCTCACTCCGACCGGGGGCGTGACTCTTGACAACGCGTCCGAGTTCATCCGCGCTGGTGCTGCATGTATCTCCGTGGCTACCGCTCTCGTGGACAAGAAGGCGCTTGCTGAGAAGAAATTCGATGTCATCAGCGAGAAGGCGCGCCAGTTCATCGAGGCTGTGAAGGTCGGTCGCGGTTCTTAGGTGAAGTCAATCTGAGGAGGTATGCGTCATGTATGACGTAGTCACGTTTGGCGAGACCATGGTTCGGCTTTCTCCCCCGAACTACAGGCGGCTGGAGCAGGCATATTCATTTGACGTGAATGCCGGTGGGGCGGAGATGAGCGTTGCGTGCAACGTGAGTCGTCTGGGCCTCAAGAGTGCGTGGGTTTCCAGACTCACCGACAACAGCATGGGTCACCTCATCCGGAACAAGGCCCGTGAGCAAGGTGTCGACACCTCTCATATCGTCTGGACGAAGGAGGACCGGGTTGGTATCTACTTCGTTGAGTTCGGTGCTTCACCGCGCCCCAGCCGGGTGGTCTACGACCGGGCGAATTCGGCCATGGCCAGAATCAAGCCCGGTGAAGTTGACTGGGAAACCGTCCTGAAGGACGTCAAGTGGTTCTACACGACGGGTATCAGCCCGGCACTGAGCCCCTCCTCCGCAGAGGCCACCATTGAAGCCCTCAAGGCTGCGAAGAAGATGGGGTGCAAGGTCGGCTGTGACCTTAACTACCGTGCACGGCTGTGGACCGAGGATGAAGCGCACAAGTGCATGGAGCCGCTCATGGAGTACGTCGATGTCCTCATCTCAACGGAAGAGGATACGGCCAAGGTCCTGAAGATAACCGGCGACAGCTATCAGGATGTGGCCCGCAAGCTGGCCGAGCGGTTCGGCTTCGATGCGGTGTGTATCACCATCCGCACCGACCTCAGCGTGCTCAAGAACCAGTGGACTGCCATCGTATACGCGGACGGCAAAGTGTACGAGGACCGTACCTACGAGGTGGAGATTATCGACCGCGTCGGTGCGGGGGATTCTTTCTCCTCTGGATTCCTCTACGGCTACATCACGGGAGACGTGGAGAAGGGGTTGAAGTACGGCAACGCCTACTCGGCCCTCGAGCACTCGATTCCCGGCGACATCAACTGGTGCACCCTGCAGGAACTTGAGAACCTCATCAAGGGTGGCGGTACTCGAATCAGCCGGTAGTGACCGCTGGATATTGCAGGCGACCGGCTCCTCAAGCTGGTCGCCCGGACTAGACCTGAATGCCGGTTCGCCGGACCTTCTGTACGGGAATCCGCGCTCGGGTGACAACGAAATCGGCATGACTCGGCATCGCGCATGAAAGCAGGTTAGCCTGCATCACTTCCGGGCCGTCCTTGTGACGGCCCCGCGTCTTTCCTGGGAGGAGGCATAGAAGCACAGTCAGGTCGGCCACGGTGCGCCGCAGCTTCTGACGCCGCTATCCGCTGCGTCTTCGGTGATTGCCCGGTCGTGACCTCCGGACTTCTGTGCGGCTGGACAGTGGAGGATACACGCGCTGTGCATCGGTGGTACGATGTGTGCCAGTATGTCTCTGCCGATTGAAGAACAGCGGCGGCGTGGAATGGAAGGGCGGAACGAGCGCCTCCGTCCGTCATCCTGGGTGGGACTCCATGTGACCCGTCGGATATCTCCGTACGTCACACGCGTTTTCCTGAGGACAGGCGTGTCCGCGAATCAATGCACCGTTCTTGGAACAGTGCTGACGATTGGGTTGGGGATTGCCTTCACAGTGCCCGAGCCGATGGTCTGGATTGGCGCTGCTTTTCTCGGATACGGCGTGATTGTGCTCGACGGCGTCGATGGGGAACTGGCGCGTATCAACGACACAGCTTCGCCTGAAGGTACGTATCTGGAGGGGATGACGCACCAGTTTGCGCAGCCCTACCTTCTCGCCTGTATGTCGATAGGCCTGTTTGGCGGACTCGGTGGGATGCATGTGGTGGTAGTAGGGCTGGGGGCGGTGCTTGGCTCTTCACTTGCGGTTGCGCACACACAGGTGCTGCGCTCCGTTGCTTGGGAATGGGACGTTCGGCCTGGCGAGTACTCCTCCCATTCTGGCCGGTCCACATCGTGGATGAAGGTTCTCCGGCGCGGCGCGAACATCGTGCTTGTCACGCCGGGACTGCCCTATTTGCCGCAAGTGGTGGTAACGAGCCTCATTGACGCGTTCACTCGTGGATTCGAGGTCGGCGGCCTTGCCTTCAACGCGAGACTGGCATGGCTGATGGTATTCGCCCTCGGTACTCTTGCCGCAGCAGTCATGCGTACAACTATGACGGTTCGACAGGGAATCAAGAACGAACTCTAGTCTGTCCGCGACGTCGTATCCGTGCGGGTCTCCCCCGTCACGAACCTGAGTGCTGCTCGATAGACCGCAACGCTGTTCACGTCGAACCATGGGCCGGAGTATTCGCACAGCTCGATGCGCTGACCGCCCTGTGCGAGGGCCAAGAAGGCTTTCGACCAGCCGGTGTGCGGGTGTTTCCGGACACGGTGTTTGAGCGCGTCAAGAAAGGCTGTGAGCCCGACTCCTGTGACTCGGCCGACGCAGAGGAATGCGGCGTCGGAGCGGTCCCGTGTGATGTGCCGGCCCACATCGATGATGCAGGCTTCCGAGATGCACATGCCGATGTGTCCTGTCTTTCGCCGTGCGGTATCGATGGCGAGGGAATACGGCCCGGAGGATGTCGTCAGCGTGGTGATGATATCCTCCCCAAATACGAGGTCGCCATTCAAGATGAGTGTGTCATCCTGGAACGCTGAGCGGGCCTCCCACAACGCGGCGATGTTTCCTGTGGATTCGTAGTGCGGATTCACAACCATCTGCACGGTGGTGCCGAGTCGTTTGCGGATCGAACTGCTGCCGTGTCCGACAACGACGGTGATTGCGCGGACGCCGGCCCTCTTCAGCAAGGCGGATCTGGCGCTCGATAATCGTCTCTGAACCGAGAGGCAGCAGGCACTTGGGCTTGTGGCTGGTCAGGGCGCCGAGACGGGAGCCCTTGCCTGAGGCTAGAATGACCGCGTGATACGGCAGCATATCCTCCGGTCTACAGCAGTGCGGTGAGACGTGTGATGTAGTCGTGAAACGTCTGCTGGCCCGCGGCATCGTGGCGCATCATGAAGTCACGCCATTCGGGGTTGTTCTTGATTATCGCGTCCACCGAGCCGGCGGTATCGGCAAGAGCGCCCTGCATCCGCGCCTGCTCCGCAGATGCCTGCACCTGGCCTTCGATCTGCTCTCGAATCTGGTCGTACGCCTGCTGTCTTGTCTCATCGGAGCGCTGACGGAGAGACGCGATTGAGCCGAGTATCATTTCAATGGCAGAGTACTTGTCGGAACCCTTCAATGTCTCGACGGCGAGCAGCGCGTCTTTGCGCCTGGCGAAATCGTCCTCGCTCATCTGAAGCTGCAGCGTCTCGACAATCATCGTCTGGGCTGTGCGTGGCACCTCGGGACCATGGCTCTCCGAAAGGGACTTGAGCTGCTGCCACAGCCCCTCGACCTCTGAGTCGCCAAGGAAGTAGGCCGAGAGGGCACGCTCCAGCTCCCTCTTCTGCTGCATCTGCCGCTGCTCTGTGGCAGACAGCTCCCCTATGCGGGCCAGTCGCTCCCGGGCTATGGGCGATAGGTCCATGTCATCGCTCATTGTCCGAACTCAGTCCAGCTTCCTGAACGGTTCCTTGCCCGGCACCTGCAGGTTGTAGCCGATCTTGGAGGCGAAACTCGAGACCAGACGCTCGGACTCGGCTCCGCAGCCAGGACAGGTAGCCGGCTTGTCGTACTCGGACATGGAGCGCTGTTCCTGAAACACCTTCTTGCATGTTGGGCAATAGTACTCGTAGATTGCCAACTCAGTCCCTCCTTCCGCTCGACCCGCTTGCTGCTTTTCTCAGCCCTGTGGAGTAGGGCATTGATATTATACCGCGTTCGGTGACGATTGCCGTGACGTAGCTGTGAGGAGTGACGTCGAAAGATGGGTTGAGCACCTGGCTGCCTCCGGCCGCGACAGGGTGCCCGGATATCGCCGTCACCTCGTCATCGCTCCGCTGCTCTATGGTGATGTCCTGGCCGCTCCGTATGCTCAGGTCGACAGTGCTGATGGGGGCCGCGACGTAGAACGGAATTCTGTGGGCCCTCGCGAGGACTGCGATGCCGTAGGTGCCGATCTTGTTCGCAACATCTCCGTTTGCTGCCACCCTGTCGGCGCCTACGATGACGCAGGCCACATCCTGCGTGTGCATGACGTGGCCGACCATCGAGTCCGTGATGAGCGTGACCGGCACGCTCTCTTTCAGTAGCTCCCACACGGTGAGGCGTGCGCCCTGGAGCAGGGGGCGGGTTTCCGTTGCGATGACACGTTCCACGCGTCCCTGCCGATAGGCCTCAATGATGACCCCGAGGGCTGTGCCGTGGGCCGCGGTGGCAATCATCCCTGCGTTGCAATGCGTCAGAACGGTGGCGTCATCGGGAACAAGTGACGCACCAAGCGAACTCATCGCTGCAGTGGCTTGCTTCTCTTCCTCGTGGATTCGAAGTGCTTCCCGTATCAGAGTGGAGGTCATATCGGCAGCGTCGCTCCTGTGCAACGTGTCTTTCATACGGTTCAGTGCGGTGAACAGGTTGACAGCGGTGGGCCTCGTACGCTCCAGCTCGCT
>JAUVYD010000015.1 GCA_030603265.1 Dehalococcoidia bacterium | reverse complement strand
GTCTCCGTTGACCTGGGCGACAGAACAATGACCGTGGTCTGTGGGGCCCCCAACGTTGCCGTTGGGCAGAAGGTGGCATTCGCGCAGGTGGGTACGCGGCTCCTGGACGGGCACAGTGGCAAGCCGGCAATCCTCAAGCCTGCCAAGATCCGCGGAGTCGTCTCCGAGGGAATGGTCTGCTCGGAGAAGGAACTGGGTCTCTCCGACGAACACGAGGGGATTGTCGTGCTCCCTGCGGACGCGCCCGTCGGCGCTTCGCTCGCCGACTACCTTGGCGACGTGATTCTCGACCTGGAATTGACACCGAACCGTCCCGATTGCATGTCTTTGCTCGGGGTTGCGAGGGAAGTAGCAGTCCTTACTGGCAGTCGCCTGAACGTGCCGACGATTGACTATGAGAGCGACGACACCCCCGTGGAGTCGCTCATACGCGTTTCCGTGGAAGACGCCACCATGTGTCCGCGGTACTGCGCGACTGTAGTGAGGGGCGTTCAGATGGGCCCTTCGCCGGCGTGGATGCAGACGCGCCTCAAGGCATGCGGCATGAGACCGATCTCCAACGTGGTGGATATCACCAATTACGTCATGCTGGAGTACGGCCAGCCACTGCACGCGTTCGACTACGACGCTGTCGCGGCCCACGAGATCATCGTGCGCCGGGCCGCTCCTTCGGAGCTGTTCACTACGCTTGACAACGTTGAGCGAAAGCTGGACAGCGGCGTGCTGCTGATTGCCGATGGAGAAAGGGCAGTCGGTGTGGCAGGCATCATGGGGGGATACAACACCGAGATTTCGGATTCCACGTCCTCGATTCTGATTGAGGCCGCCAATTTCAGCCACGCGACGATCAGGCACGGAAGTACCTTCCTCGGCCTGCGCACGGAGGCCTCGATTCGCTTCGACAAAGGACTCCACCCTGAGCTGGCAGCGATTGCTGTGCGTCGCGCCACGCAGTTGATGGTGGAGCTCTGCGGAGGTGTTGCCGCTCGGGGCACCCACGATACCTATCCCGAACCCGCTCAGCCAAGAGAGGCCTTTCTGCCTTCAAATGAAGTGCGCCGCCTTTCCGGCATGGACGTGAGTGAAGAGAAGGTGCGCGAGATACTTGAGCCGCTCGGGTTCGGTTTTCTCCAGGCCGGCGCGCAGGGCAGTTCCTTCTCGGTGCCCTACTGGCGCGGTGACGTCAGCGGTGCTGCCGACCTGGTCGAGGAAGTCGTTCGAGTGATTGGATACGATCAGATCCCTGCCGGAATACCTCGCTTCACTGCGGGCACTGTTTCAGTGCCTGCGGATCTGTGGGAGTTCAAGGCCACCGTTCGCGACCTGATGGTGGGAGCGGGTTTTCAGGAACTGCTGACCTATTCGCTCACGAGTCGCGAGAAACTTGAGCAGCTCACGCCATCCCATCCGCTCGCCGCGGAGCCGGTGCGAGTGGCAAATCCCATGTCGAAGGAGCAAGAGAGTCTGCGCACAAGTCTGCGCGGCAGTATCCTTGACGTCGTGGCGAGGAACCGTCCGCGGGAGCAATCGCCCGTGCGTGTGTTCGAACTCAGCCGCGTGTATGAGCCCAGGGGCGATGACCTGCCGGAGGAGCGCGAGACACTGTGCGCTATTCTCTGCGGCTCCGGGGAGTCGCTATCGTGGCACCACGGTGAGCCTCGAATCGACTTTTACGAGGCCAAGGGTCTGATCGAGTTCGTTCTGGCCAAGTCAGGAGTCGTGGGCCGCTACGTTCCCGGGACTGACCGGGGACTCTTCCCCGGCAGGCAAGCCGACGTGCTGGTCGATGGTGACAGGATTGGCGTAGTCGGGCAACTCCACCCCTCCGTGCCACAGTCGTTCGAAGTGAGCGGCGACGTATTCATGCTCGAACTGGACGTTGCCCGGCTGATGGCTCACTCCCGGCTGCGCGCCATATGTGAGCCGTTATCGCGCTTCCCCTTTTCCGAGAGAGACCTCGCTATCGTCGTTGACGAAAGCGTGACCTACGAGACCGTAGCGGACATAATCCGCGAGTTCGCCCTGGTTTCGGAGTCGTCACTTTTCGACGTCTACAGGGGAGAGCAGATTCCGCCCGGCAAGAAATCCTTCGCCATCAGACTCGTCTACCAGGCGTCCGACAGGACTCTGACCGACTCCGCGGTCAACGAAGTTCAGAAGCAGCTCCTCTCGAAGCTATACGCCGGGGTTGGCGCTGTCCTCCGCGGCTAGGGCATCGCGAACCATTGCCGCGATGGAAGCAACGGCTTCGTCCACGGCTACAAGACCAGACTCCTTCGCGCTTCGCTGCTTCACCTCGACGCTGCCGGACGCGAGCGTGCGGGGACTCACTGTCAGCCTGAGAGGAATCCCGATCAGGTCGGCATCATTGAACTTGACTCCCGGGGACGCCATCCTGTCGTCGTACAGAACTTCGATGCCTGCGGCCCGCAGTTCCTCGTAGAGACGGTCACCGCAGGAGGACACGCCGTCCTTGTCCGGATTCAACGCGCAGATGTGGACGTGATACGGCGCGAGTGCCATAGGCCAGATGATTCCCTTATCGTCGTGGCTGTGCTCGATGACTGCAGCGAGCAGCCTTCCCAATCCGATACCGTAACAGCCCATCACAGCCGGTCGCGATGTGCCGTTCTCGTCCAGGAACACAGCCGACAGCTTCTCGCTGAGAGAAGTCCCGAGCTTGAAGATGTGACCGACTTCGATGCCTCTGTCCGCTCGCAGCGGCGCACCGCAAGTGGGGCAGCTGTCCCCTTCCCGTGCCAGCGCGATGTCGGCGACTACCGAGGCAACATAGTCGCGGCCGTAGTTCGAATTCAGGTAGTGGTAGCCCGTCCTGTTGGCGCCGGCGACAAGGTTGCGGCACTCAGGCACGGAATCGTCTGCTACCACACGCGCGCCCGATATACCGATGGGCGAGGCAAAGCCGGCTGCTATTCCCGCGCTCTCGATCTCGTCGCTCTCGGCAAGTCGCAGCAGTGTGCACTTGAGCGCACGTTGAAGCTTCACCTCGTTCACATCCAGGTCGCCACGTATAACGGCAATAACGAATTCGCCGTCGGCGACATAGAAGACAGCCTTCAGCGTGCTGTGCCGGGGCAGTTTCAGGTAGGTGGCAACTTCCTCTATAGTGGTGCTGCCAGGGGTTTCCACCTCTTCCAGAGGGAGCATGTCTTCGCCGGCGGCAAGGACCTCTCCGGCCATGTCCTTCTTGCTGCCTGCCTTCTCCATGTTTGCCGCGTAGCCACACGAGGCACAGTGCATCACGACGTCTTCGCCGGTGGATGTCAGCACCATGAATTCATGTGATGCCTTGCCGCCGATAGCTCCGCTGTCCGCCTCTACCATGACGGCAGGCAGGCCCAGGCGCCTGTAGACGCTGGCGTAGGCCCGGGCCATCGTCTCGTATGTGGTGTTGAGCGCCTCTTCATCCGCGTCGAAGCTATACATATCCTTCATGATGAATTCACGCACCCTGAGGAGCCCTCCTCGAGGCCGTGGCTCGTCGCGGAACTTGGTCTGAATCTGGTATGGCATCAAAGGCAGGTCCCGGTAGCTCTGCAAGCAGCGGCGGGCCAGGTCAGTGACGACCTCTTCGTGCGTCGGGCCCAGGGCGAGCCGGTGCTGTTTGCGGTCAAGCACCGTGAAGAGCGACTGCCCGAAGGACAGATGGCGGCCGGAAGCCTCCCACAGCTCGAATGGCTGAAGTGTCGGCATTCGCAGCTCCTGGCCTCCCACTCGGTCCATTTCCTCTCTGATTATCTGCTCGATGCGGCGCAGGACGCGCCAGCCGAGAGGCAGGTAGGAATAGATACCTGCGCCTACCTGGGCTATCATTCCAGCTCTTATGAGGAGCTGATGGCTCGTGGTTTCCGCATCGGCGGGTGTCTCCCGCGTAGTGCGCCCGAAAAGCCTGGAGAGTCTCATAGTGCCGTCACCTCTTGCTTGTTGCTTCTTCGCTGCTGCCGGTGGCAATCAGCGCGCTGATCTCCTGTATCAGAGCGGCAAACGCCTGCTCGGTTGGGACTGCGCGCAGGAAAGCTCCACCACGGTAGAGTGCGACTTTGTCGACACCACCTGCAATGCCCACATCGGCCGCCTTGCACTCGCCGGGTCCGTTGACCGCACAGCCCATGACCGCAACCCGGAGCGCCATGTCCACGCCACGCAGATATTCGGACAGCCTGCTGGAGATGCCCACTACATCGAGCATAGCGCGACCGCACGTCGGACAACTGATGATGGATGGACCCCCCTGCATCAGATCGAGCGCTCTCAGTATCTCTCTGCCGGCGTCCACTTCGAGCAACGGGTCGCCGCTGAGCGAGACGCGAATCGTGTCGCCTATACCCATGTGGAGCAGAATCCCGATTCCGAGCGCGCTCCGGACTGTCCCGGTGGCCGGCGGCCCTGCCTCGGTAATGCCGAGGTGGAAAGGGTAGGGGATGCGGTCGGCAATAATCTCGTGTGCCTGCACCGTCGTCAGTACGTCGAAGGCCTTCAACGAGACCTTGATGAGGCCGAAGTCCATGCTCTCGAGGAGCCGTATGTGTTCTTCGGCCAGAGCAGCCATGCGCTGAGGGACGGATTCATCTGCCCTGTAGTCGGCAGGCAGGCTGCCTGCGTTCACTCCAACTCTGATGGGGATCTGCCTCTCCCGCGCACTGGAGACAACTTTCTCGAGATGCTCTCTGCGACTGATGTTGCCGGGGTTCAAGCGGAGACCGTCAACTCCCGCATTGATGGCTGCGATTGCCAGTCTGTGGTCGAAGTGAATGTCCGCAACGAGCGGAACCGGAGTGCGAGCCCTTATGGCGGCTAGAGCTGCGGCGGCTTCCATGTCCGGCACGGCAGCTCGCACTATCTGGCAGCCGGCACGTGCCATCTGGCCTATCTGTTCGACGGTCGCTTTGATGTCCCGCGTGTCTGTCTTGGTCATGGACTGCACCGAGATTGGCGCGTTGCCACCAACCATGACGTCTCCTACCATGATGGGCGTGGACCACCTGCGTGCAATCACAGCCCGAATCCTCTGCCCTCGATGAGTCTGAGTATGTCACTTGTCGTGATGAATACGATTAGCGTAATCAGCAGGGCAGTGCCGACCGAATAGGCAATTCGTATTGCGCGCGCCGAGAGCCGCCGGCCCCGTCGTACGGCCTCCGTGAATGCCAGCAGCATGCCTCCGCCATCAAGCGGTGGTACCGGGAACAGGTTGAACAGCGCCATCCCCACACTGATGAGTCCACCAATGAAGAGCAGGTTGGAGATTCCGAACGCCTCGACTGCTTCCACAGTGAGTTGCCCCACACCAATCGGCCCCACAAACGCGAGTGATGGGTCATCCTGCATCAGCGGGATGGACGACACGATAAGCGCCGGCATACTGATCATGAACCTGGCGCTGGAGATGGCCGCTGTCGCGATTGGTGTCGGCCGCTTCTCAATCCTCGTGTCCGGAGCCCACAGAAGTCGCAGCCCCAGCGACTCGGTATCCGGGGGGTTCTGAGTGATCTCAACCGTGCGCGCGTCATAGCCGCGTAGCAGGCTGAAGACCGTAGTCGCCCCTGGCGTAGCTTGCTGGAGAGCATCGTTGAGCGATACTTCGTTGATGACCCTCTTGCCGTCTACCGCCAGTAGCGAGTCGCCCATGGCTATTCCGACCCGCTCTGCAAGAGAGCCGGGCTCAACATCCGCAACCACATTGCGCCCCAGTGTGATTCCGATGACACTCCTGTCCAAGTCTTCATCGTATCGTGGGTAAACGTCGATATCCATCTCGTCGGAGCCCTCGCGCAGCACCAGAAGCTCAACAGCCTCACCCTGCGGCACGTTGGATAGTGCGACCTGCAGTTCTCCCCACGTCTCGGGTGACTGCCCGTCAGCCTCCACGATGACGTCTCCGGGCCTCAGCCCGGCTGCCTCGGCGGATGAATCAGCCTGTACCTGGAAGACCAGTATGCCGTCACTCACGACCATTGTCCTTGGCAGGCCGAAGAAGGCCGTAAACAGAAGAAAGCCGAGCACGACGCTGAAGGCGGGGCCCGCTGCGTACACGGCGAATCTGGGCCAGGGTTTCTTGCTCGCCAGGCTCCCTTCCGCAGTGGCATCGTCATCGCTCTTGCTCTTGACGAACGCGCCGACAGGTAGCGCATTGAGGGAGTACATCGTCCCCCCCCGGACACGGCCAAACAGCCGCGGCGGGAAACCGATGCCGAACTCCTCTACGACGACGCCGACTTTCTTAGACACGATGAAGTGGCCTAGCTCGTGTACCACTACTACTATCAGGAGCGAAATGATGAAAAGCAGTATTGTCTGGATCATCTGACTTCCTGTTTGTCCTCCGGAGTTGCCGCTGACGCGGGGGCACCGATTCGCTGGCGCGCCATGACAAACCGCCGCGCCCATTCGTCTGCGTCGAGAATCTTGTCAAGTCCCGGAGTGGCCTCGGGTTGATGGGCCTCAATCGCTTGCTCAACGAGCACGGCGATATCCGTGAAGCGTATCGCGCCCTGCAAGAAGAGCTCGACGGCTGCCGCGTCGGCCCCACAGAGCACAGCGGGATAGGTCAACCCGGCCCGTCCTGCGTTCTCCGCCAGCGACAGGCAGGGAAACCTGTCCACGTCCACAGGCTCGAAGGTCAAGGTGAGCGGGCTGCCCCATGACAGAGGAGCGACCAGGCCCTCTCTCCGGTCGGGGTAGCTCAGCGCATACTGGATTGGCAGAGCCATGTCAGGCGGCCCCAGTTGTGCCTTGACTGACCCGTCAACGAACTCGACGAGCGAATGAACGATACAGCCAGGGTGCACCAGCACGTCTATGTTGTCGATGGGTATTCCGAAAAGCCAGTGGGCTTCAATGACCTCGAGCCCCTTATTCATCAGCGTCGCCGAGTCAATGGTAACTTTCCTGCCCATGGACCAGACCGGATGCGCCAGTGCTTCTCCCGGCGTGACATCAGCCAGTTGGCTGGCCGTATAGCGGTAGAATGGCCCACCTGATGCAGTAAGAAGCAGGCGGCCGATCCCGCCTTTCTCTCCACGAAGGCACTGCCAGAGCGCACTGTGCTCGCTGTCAACAGGTATCATCAGTGCGCCCGAATCCCGCGCAGCCTCCATGACCAGTGCGCCAGCCATGACCAGGACTTCCTTGTTCGCCAGGAGCACGGTCTTGCCGCTGCGCAGCGCGGCAATGGTGGGCTTCAGTCCCGCATTGCCGCACGTTGCGACAACTACAGTGTCGACATCTTCATGTCTCGCTATGTCTTCCAGAGAGGTCAGCTTCGCGCCACCGGCGCGTACGGCCTCCGGCCGCAGCGTATGGTAGAGTTGCGGGCGCAACTCATCGATCTGGTCTGACAGAAGAGCGACGTTGTTGCCACCCGCAAGCGCGACAACACGGATGCGATCTCCCAGGTGGCGTGCCACCTCGAGCGTCCTCGTTCCTATGGACCCGGTGCTGCCAAGTACCGCGACTCTCTTCAAGCGACCACCCACAGCGTGTAGTAGTATATCGCCGCGCCTGTGAACAGGAGGCTATCGAAGCGATCAAGCATGCCTCCGTGTCCCGGCAGGAGTGTGCCCGCATCCTTCACACTACCGCTACGCTTGATGGCTGACGCCACCAGGTCGCCTGTCTGGGCTGCCACGACTATGAGGGCGGCGGCGCCAAGCACAAGAGCAGGGGACAGTGGAAACGACCCGAGCGCGGAAATGGTCGCCCATCGGATGATGAATGCGGCGACCACCGCCGATGCTGTTCCTCCGGCGACACCCTCCCACGTCTTGCCCGCACTTATGGACGGCGCCAGCTTGTGGCGTCCGAATGCGCGCCCTGTGAAGAATGCGCCCGTATCATAGGCGAACGTCGTAAACATCGCGAACAGGACGAGAGACATGCCTGACGGCAGCAAGTACAGACCATCCCAGAGTCCGAGCAGCCATCCCGCGTAGAATGCACCCGCAGTAGCCCAGGCCCAGTCCATAAAAGTCCGCCGCCTGCCAACGACCGGAAGGAGCATCATGAGCGAGATAACAAGTGGGCCGGTGATAATGAAGCCATAGCCGAAGTCGTACGCGAACTGATGCCTCACGGCGAGCAATGCGGCCCACAAGACGGCAAGGA
The DNA here is from genome assembly GCA_030603265.1 of Dehalococcoidia bacterium. GTDB lineage: Bacteria > Chloroflexota > Dehalococcoidia > GIF9 > AB-539-J10 > SKVJ01. The sequence continues at coordinate 5,034 of JAUVYD010000015.1, read as the reverse complement.
TGAGGAGTGGGTCACGTGCGTATACTCCGGGCGCGAGACGGCACACTTCGACCGCGCACGCAGCGGCGACGACCGCTACGAAAACCGTGAAGAACGGCCAGCCGCTCAAGATGGAGAAAACAATCAGGGACAGCCCGATGGCGCCTGTCAGAAACCTGAGACGAAGCACACGTGAATTGTAGCAGACGAAGGAACAACTCAGAGGCGAAGGAGGCTCGCGGAGTGACGAGGCTGCTAGATCTCTTTGATTTCCTTCTCTTTGGCGAGACCAATCTCCGCGGCTTTGTGGATGAAGACATCGCTGACGTCATCGACCTTCCGCAGAGTTGACTCGAGTTCGTTCTCGGACAGGTCCTTGCTCTTCTCCATCTGCCGCAGCTTCGAGACGCAGTCCCGGCGGATGTTTCGGAGAGCGACTTTTCGTTCCTCGACTTGCTTGCCGACCATCTTCGCCAATTGCAGCCGGCGCTCCTCACTGAGGGAGGGGAGTGCGAGCCGAATCATGTTCCCGTCATTGGAAGGGTTCACACCGAGATTCGACTTCAGAATGGCCTTCTCGATGGCGCGGAGAGCGCTGCGGTCCCAGGGCTGGATGGCAATGAGCGTTGCCTCAGGTATGGAGATGTTTGCGAGTTGCTTTAGCGGTAGCGAGGCACCGTGGTATTCGACCAGTAGGCCCTCAACAAGGCCGGGGCTTGCTCTGCCGCTGCGGACTGAAACCAGCTCATGAGCAAGGCCGTCGACACACTTCTGCATGTCGCTGTTCAGGTTGACGAGGACTTCGCTGACCATGAGTCTGCCTCCACTCGCGAACCGGGCCGATGCAGTATGCTAGCAGCCGAGTTCCATGCGCGCGAACCTGCCCACCCTGATGTTCTCACCCGTGCGGGCGATAGCTTCGGCAATGAGGTCGCACACTCGCTTCGAAGGGTCTTTGATGAACGGTTGTGATAGAAGGCAGGCCTCCGCAACACTGGCCTCGCAATCAACTGGTCGTTCGTCTTCCGTCAGATACTGAGGAGTCGCGCCGACAACCTGCAGGGCGATATCGTATGCCAGCTTTCGGAAATCGTCCGTGCGCGCAACGAAATCGGTCTCGCAGTTCAATTCGACCAGCGCTCCGATGCGGCCGTTGTGGTGGACGTATGTGGCAATGACGCCCTCGCCAACGGCTCGTTCGGCCCTCTTCGCGGCCTTCGCCAGACCCTTCTTCCTGAGAGCCTCGACGGCGCCGTCTATGTCGCCATTGCAGTCAACGAGTGCCTTCTTGCAGTCCAGCACCCCGGCGCTGGTCCTGGTGCGTACTTCCTTAACCGTGCTTGCAGAAATGTCCATGCACAAACCCCAATCTAGTCTTCGTCTGGATTGAAGGAGTAGGAACGGAGAATCTCCACTGGCTCCTCTGTCTCTTCAGAAGCCTGCTCGGTCTCATCCACCTGCTCGGAGACCAGGATCCCTTTGCCCTCAATGACTGCGCTGGCAATCTTGCTGGAAATCAGCCGGATGGCTTTGATGGCGTCGTCGTTCGCCGGAATAAGGTAGTCGATCTGGTCGGGATTGCAGTTCGAGTCCGCAATGGATACAACCGGAATGCCGACCTTCCTGGCCTCGGAAACGGCAATCTTGTCCTTCAGCGGATCAGTAATGAACACGGCCCCGGGGAAGGATGTCATCTCCTTGAACCCACCCATCTGGTCGTTGAGATGAGTCAGTTTCTTCTCGAGACGTGACCGTTCCTTCTTGGAAAGCAGGTCCAGCTCACCCTTGTCCCTCCGGTCCTCCAGGCGCACCAGGTAGTCAATCCTGGCCTGGATGTTGCCGAAATTGGTGAGCATGCCGCCCAGCCAGCGCTGATTCACGTAGTACATCTCACACCGCTTGGCTTCCTCTTCCACAACCTGTTGAGCCTGGCGCTTCGTGCCAACAAACAGTATTGATTGGCCACGCGCGGCGACATCCCTGACAAACATGCATGCCGTCTGCAGCATCTGCACTGTCTGGTCCAGGTCGATGATGTGGATGCCGTTGCGCTGAGCGAAGATGTAGCGCTTCATCTTTGGGTGCCAGTAACTGGTGTGATGACCAAAGTGGGCGCCCGCTTCAAGTAGTTCTTTTACTGATGGATTCTCCATGCCTCGTTTGTCCTGTTGCTCTCCTGATTCGAACGATTCAATAGCCGCGAAACTTGGCTAATGTACCATACTCCGTACGTGGCCTGCAACAGCCAATCGCACGACGCACTCCCCGGTTCCGGTCGAGACGACTCGTCCTTGCCGTGAACCATCAACCAGAACCACCATGGTCGTGACCACCACAGCGGTGTGCTGCACAGCTACTCTCAGAAGATGGCGACGGCGGTCGAGAAGACAATCGGACAACCGCGAAGCGTCCCTGGAGGGATTCGAACCCACGACCCGCTGCTTAGAAGGCAGCCGCTCTATCCTGCTGAGCTACAGGGACTTGTGAAAAGTCTACCACGAGCCGACCCGCACTGAAATCCAGCTCTAGTCACCGCTGTCGCTCGCTTTCACGGAGCTGCCTGGCCGTGAGTCCGTCGTATAGAAACCGGGTCCCTTGAACACTATAGGGACCGGACAGAACACACGCCGGGCTTCTTCGCCGCACTCAGGGCACAAAGCCAGCGGCTTGTCCTTGAAACCCTGTCTAATCTCGAACTCGTGCGTACACTTGTCGCACCTGTATGAGTATATGGGCACCTGTCATCCTCCTGCACGGGGAACACGTCACTCGGACGAGGCATCCGCCTTCTCAGGCTCGGATGACCCGGCTTCCACTTCGCCCCCATCCGCAGGCGTCTCGGTGACAGTCGCGATATCTTCGTCCTTTCTGTCCACCTTCTCGTCTTCTTCTCCGTCGGGAGACGTCTCAACAACTTCCGGTGACTCTTCCTCGACCTCATCCGGGAGTTCTGCCACGACTACAGGCTCCTCCTTCAAGTGAAAGTCACCATTAAGGTCAACGAATCCCTCCTGGAAACCGGGGCGGTGCGCATGGACAATATGGTTGTCGGCGCAATACGCATGCACGTATGCTCCGCAGGAACATCGAAAGATCACGCGGTCGAGAAGCAGCGCGTTGCCGCATTCCGTACAGTTCATCAGTCACCTCCGGGTTAGCACTCGGGCCTGCGAAGTGCTAATTATATGTGACCTGTCGAACTCAAGCAAGTTGGATTGCCGACTGTTGACAGCGCGGTCCTGCCGTGGCTACCATTTCGCGTATCAACCGCGTCCGGGATTGAAGCATGAATGTATGGGGCGCAGATGGACCTCTCCTCTCGGCGCAGTTCATTGCCAGGAACACCTCCTGCGATTGCTGCGCTATCCGCGGTTGCCGCGCGCCTGTCCCGCGCTATCGGAGATGACGCGCAAGGAGGTTGTGGCCGAAGATGAAGAAGACTGTGAGAGATCTGGCTGTCGCAGGCAAACGGGTCTTCGTGAGAGTGGACTTCAACGTCCCCTTTGGCAGCGGCGTCGACGAAATCAGCGATGATACACGAATAGGAGCGGCTCTCCCAACGATTCGCTATTTGACTGAGAGGAAAGCCCGTGTGGTGCTCGCGTCACACCTGGGCCGTCCTAAGGGAAAGGTGGTCGACGAGCTGCGCCTGAAGCCCGTCGCTGACCGGCTGGCACTTCTGATGGGCGCACCGGTGGCATATGTGGAGGACTGTGTCGGGCCTGAGGCAGAGCAGGCTGCGGCAAGGCTACATGACGGAGAAGTCCTCCTGCTTGAGAACGTCAGGTTCCGTGCCGAGGAGGAGGCGAACGACCCTCAATTCGCGAAGCAGCTCGCGGCACTCGCCGACGTATACGTGAACGATGCGTTTGGCACTGCCCACCGGGCACACGCATCCACGGAGGGCATTACCCACTACCTACCGTCTGTGGCCGGACTCCTGATGGAGAAAGAACTCAAGGCGCTGGAAGGGCTCCTCGGTTCGCCCGCCCGTCCCTTCGCCTGCGTGTTTGGTGGAGCGAAGGTCAGTGACAAGGTCGGCATGATGAGGAGCATGCTTCAGCGTGTCGACATAATACTGGTGGGAGGTGGTCTCGCGGCCACGTTCCTGAAAGCCCGGGGACTCGAGGTCGGTCATTCGCTGGTTGAGGATGCGGCGCTGGACGTGGCCCGGGACATCATTCATGAGTCCGAAAGCAGGGGAGTACCGGTGTTGCTGCCCGTGGACGTGCTTGTGGCCGCGGAGGTCAAGGCGGGCGTACGGGTGAAGATCGTCCCTGTCACCGGGGTCCCATCCGACATGGGCATTGTGGACATTGGACCCCGGACAATCGAGTATTTCTCCGGGAAGCTCGAATCCTGCCGCACAATCATGTGGAACGGTCCGATGGGAGTCTACGAGGTGGACCAGTTTTCGCTGGGCACGAAATGCCTCATCAACTACCTCACGGCTTTCGACGCAACGACGGTTATCGGCGGTGGGTCCAGCGTGGACGCTGTCCAGGAGATGGGTCTATCCGCCCTTGTGTCACATGTCTCCACGGGAGGCGGCGCCACTCTCGAGTTGCTGGAGAACGGCACGCTTCCGTGCGTTCAAGCGCTCGACGACGCCTCGGAGCCAGGCGGCGGTTTGCATCCGGGGAACAGCGGGGCCAAATGAGAGAACCACTGATTGCGGCCAACTGGAAGATGATCTGCACTGTCGGCGCGGCGGTGGAGTTGGGCACGTCAGTGCGTGAATGCCTCGAGTCCGTCGCCGGAGTGGAGGTAGTCGTGTGCCCGCCATTCGTCGCGCTTCAATCGGTGAGCAATGTGGTGAAGAAGACCCGGATCAGGGTTGGCGCGCAAGACGTTTTCTACGAGGACGCTGGAGCCTTCACCGGCGAAGTCTCTCCGCTCATGCTCGCCGACCTGTGCCATTACGTGATTGTAGGTCATTCGGAACGGCGCAAGTGGTTCGGGGAGAGCGATGAACTGGTGTCCAGAAAGAGAGCGGCGCTCCGTCGCCACGGCCTTGCCCCGATTCTCTGCGTGGGTGAGAGCCTTGAGGAAAAC
>JAUVYD010000205.1 GCA_030603265.1 Dehalococcoidia bacterium | reverse complement strand
GGTGCCCCCCGCGTACCAGAACTGTCGCGAGGCGTAGTCGCCCGCTGAGTGCAGGTTGCTGAGGTAGGGGGTCCGCTGTCCGAGCGTGTCGAACACACGGACGTCGAAATCCAGACCTGCTGCAGCGGCGATAGCAGGCAGGTGCAGCAGTGCGTTCGTCGAGCCGCCGGTCGCCTGGTGGATGACCACTGCGTTTCGCAAGGACGCCTCTGTGAGGATGTCCCGGACTTTCACTCCGCGCTTCAACATGTCCATGACCAGGTATCCTGCCTGTCTCGCTGCGGTGAGGACATAACGCTCATTGGCGGGGGCAAGGGCCGACGTTGGCGGCGCGAGGCCGAGCGCCTCCGCCATCACCTGCATCGTGGATGCCGTGCCCATGTACTGGCAGGCGCCCTCGCATGGGAGCGAATGGCGCTGCACGTAGTGCAGTTCCTCCGGTTGTTCGAGGCCGGCCTGCACCCGGCCGAACGTTGCCGCGATGTCGCCGCTCAACAGGTAACAGCTTCCTATCCCGCCCGAGCCACCCGGAACTATCACCGCCGGTATCTCGTCCTTGAGCCGGCCCGCTGCGATGAGTACAGCCGGGAGTGCCTTGTCACAGCTGGCCGCCAGCACGGCGGCATCGAATGCGTGTCCCTGTACGTAGGCCTCGATGATGCCCGCGATGAAATCGCGGGACGGAAGGATGTAGTTCATGCCGTCGTGGCCCGTGGCCACACCGTCGCAGAGGTCGGTCGTGGTGAAATTGAACGCTGCGCCGCCGGCCTCGTGGATGGCGAGTGTTGCCTGTCTCACCAGGCGGTCGAGGTGGTAGCTCCCCGGATGCGATTGACCGTGTGTGGAGTGCACGAGGACGAGCGGCTTGCTGTAGTCCTCCTCCGTCACTGCGCCGGAGAGGTAGAGCGGCAGTGACTCCGGCGCGTTTCTCCTGAGGACATCGCTCTTCAGCGTCATGGCTGCACCTCCTTGATGGCAGGGGGCAAACGGGCCCTGTGTCGCTGACCATTCTGTCACAGGCGGCGCGCATGTGACAGATGCCGGGATTTTGACGCGTCGGAGCCGTGCGGGCACAATAGTGCACCATGGCAGATATTGCATCCGGACTTCCCGTTCTTGTTGACGCGCATGCCCACATCGATGAGTACCCGGACACGTGGCTTGGCGCCGTGCTGGACCATCTCGAAGAGGAGCGTATCGTCACCGTCAGCGTGGCGATGGCGCCGCAGTCGTACGAGAGGGCGCTTCTGATACAGGAGCGGTCGAACTACGTCGTCGCCACGCTCGGCGTCCATCCCTGGAACGCGCCGTACTATGTGACTCGACTGGACGAGTTGGAGGACGCGCTGGAGGGCAGCCCCATGTTCGGCGAGATAGGGCTGGACTTCCGCAACGTGCGGGACAGCTCGCAGCATGATGCGCAGGAGAGGGTGCTGGAGTTCTTCCTCTCTGCCGCGAAGGAGCAGGGCAAGATCGTGAACCTCCACTCCTGGGGGGCGGAGGCCGAGGTCGCCGAGCTGCTGGAGCGCTACGGCACCGAGCGCGCCATCATTCACTGGTACTCCGGGCCTCCGGAGCCGCTGCGCAGGATGGTCGAGCGCGGATACTACTTCACGTTTGGCTGTGAGCTGCTGGCATCAGAGCAGATACAGGCTATCGCGCGCGATGTTCCCGTCGGGCAACTCCTGACCGAGACGGACAACCCCGGCGGGCCGCAGTGGGTCTATGGCGAGCCGGCGATGCCCGACCTGGTGAAGACGGTGCTGCAGGCCCTGTCCATTGTCCACGGAATGGACACCGTGGAGATGGCGGAGCAGGTGCGACTGAACATGCTGAGGCTGGTCGGTAAAGACGACCGGCTGAAGCGGCTCAGGAATGCGCTCGAAGGAAGCGCCGGCCACTAAGGCGCCGGGGTGGTCATCTGTGTCTCCCAGAGCGGCCGCGCCTCCCGTACGAGCCACACGATGGGGTCGACAATCCCTTCGCGCACTGCGGTCCGCAGCCACTCGTGCTCGGCAATGAAGTCCGCCACCGGTGGGCTGGCGGCGTAGTAGAACCCGACCAGGTCGCGGCCGGCCGCGCTTTGCAGCAGCACCCCGTCGCGGAAATCGCGCAGCACCTGTATCTCCTCGGCTGCGGGAGTGCCGTAGGCCGCTGTGGCGATGAAGCAGTAGTCCCACGGATCGAGCGAGATGCCGAACAGGTCTCCGGCACCTTTCGCGGTTTCTACCTGTTCTTCCTGCTCCTCCAACTCCTCGACACGGAGTACGACAAGGAGTTCGAGTCCCACCTCGGCAGCCCCGAGCGCGCTTTCCAGTTTACCGGTCGCGCTGTTCAGGCTGGCGAGTTGGTTGGCCAACAAGACAAGCCCGATTCCCGCGTATACGTCCGTGCTCCCCGCGGCGCCGGCGGATGCCATAGCCGCCGTCTCAAGGATGCCGTAGAATCCTGCGGAGGCCTCGCGCACCATGCATGCAGCGCTGTTGATTTCCTGGTGCAGGCCCGTAATACTGGCGAAGGCCGGGGGCGGCGACGAAATCGAGTCATCTATTGCCGCGGCGACAACGCCATTGCCGAGCGAGCTCCATTCCTTCGGCGTCACGTGCGAGGGATCTGCAAGTGCGCTGCGCAGCGGAGCAAGCTGCGCTCGTATCGAGGCGTACATTGCTCTTGTCACGGCCACGTAGGCGGATTCAGGTTCGGTCAATTGCCTGGCGAGGTCTTCGGAGGAGTCGTCCGCGAGGGCTGCGCCCGGGAACCCGAGGAGCAGAACTGCAGCCAGCACAATCAGCGTGGCGCGGGTCATCTTGTTGCTCCGGCGCATGTCGTTGGCAGAGGTTGTTCAGTGCCACAATCGTCCCATAGTCCGCACGAGATTTCAACCCAATGCAGAAGGGGTGTTGATGGTCTACGATTCTGTCCTACCCTAAGCGTTCAGCGAAAATGTCAGTTTGCAGGAGATGGTGACGTTGAATGTGCACGGGGATAGGGGTGTAGTCTGCTGTAGGGGCGCTTCGAGAAGCGCCCGGTGACTGTGTGCCGCACGGGGTTGGCGTCGTGCGGGAGAGTCGGTGTCTGCAATGGCCGGAAGGATTCGACGGTTGGATTTGGGATACAACCGTGGTTCCAGACAATGCCGGGCCGTTCACGAACGGCCCCTACATCACGAACCTCGGCCTTGTCCTCGCCTCCGCGGGCTACCCATGTCCCTGCCGTCACCGGGCGAAGGGGACAGGACCGCGCTGGCCGCCTAAGGAGAGCATCTTCGCAGGACAGCAACA
>JAUVYD010000208.1 GCA_030603265.1 Dehalococcoidia bacterium | reverse complement strand
CGTGCCCCTGGACATCACGCCCGAAAAGGGCTACTGGGTCGCAGTCATCAGCGACGACATCCTCTCTATCGAGGGTGTGCCCGTGACAGCATGGACCACGGACATCACGAAAGGCTGGAACATGGTCGGCTCAGTCTATGACACCTCGGCGCCGTTCACTGACCCGAACGACGCCCCCCCCAACAGTGTCCTGGGCTTCTCATACACATGGAACCCGTCAACGAAATCCTACACGCTCCTGTACACGCTCGAGCCCACGAAGGGGCATTGGGTAGCGGCCAGCGCAGACTGCAGCCTCACCGTGCCCTGAGAACCTGCTGTCCGGCGTGCTGACATGAATCGTTCAGGCCGATTCGCCCCCTGCGCAGGGCGGATCGGCACATGTTCTGTACTGCCTGACACGACTAATAGTCACGCCTTTCACGCCCTTTCAGATTGACAGGCCAACTCCCCGCTGATAACGTGCGGCAGGGCGCGGGCAGCAGCCAGGCGTCGCCATCCAGGGGAATCGAACCCGTCGATGAACATCCGGACATTTGTAGATCCCACCCGGGAAATGCCATGAGAACGCGCTTCCTCAGAGTCCCACACGGAAGACCGCACGTAGCAGCCCTGGCTATCGTCGCGGCAGTCATCGCGCTCCTGCTGACCATCCCTGCCGGTGCGGATGCAGCGGTCGCGGACGAGGGCATCGACGAATTCCCTTTCATGCAGCCGGACGAGGAGACCTTCCAGGAATGGGTGCGGGCATACGAGTCCGCCCCGCGCATGGAGACTACTCACCGCGCAGCCGCTGCCCCGGGGGAGGGAACTTCCGTGGACCTTCTACCACACTTGGACTATGTGCCCTCCGAACGCAGCCAGGGCTGGTGTGGCAACTGCTGGGCCTGGGCGGGCACCGGCTGTATGGAGATTGCGCTGGACGTCCAGGAGGACATATTTGAACGCCTGTCGCTGCAGTACATCAACTCCTGTCAGTATGACGTCATCGGCAAGTCTTGCTGCCGGGGCGGATGGCTCTCAAGTGTTGCAGACTTCTACGACGCGACCGGACTCTGCGTTCCCTGGTCGAACACGAACGCGTACTGGCAGGATGGAGACGGGTCCTGCAACACAGCTTGCGGCAGCGTAGCCACTGAGCCGCACTACGAGGTCCTCTCGATAGACGATTTGACCGTCGCGACGCATTCCACCGAGGGGGTGCCGGACGACGAGGCGGCGGCCGCCAGCATCAGGTCCGCCCTCGACCAGGGCCGCGCCGTCTGGTTCGCCTTCTTCGTGCCGACGCCGTCGGCGTGGTCCACGTTTACGAGCTACTGGCTGTCCCAGAGTGAGGACGCCGTCATCGACCTCGATGCCGTCTGCAGCGGGACATCCCGCTACGTAGGTCACGCCGTGCTCTGCGTCGGCTACAACGACGAGGACCCGGAGAATCGCTACTGGGTCATGCTGAACAGCTGGGGCACCGCAAGCGGCGGCAGGCCGAACGGCCTCTTCCGTGTCAACATGGACATGGACTACGACTGCACCTGCGGTGGCTACTCGTTCTACTGGCAGACGTTGGATGTCTCGTTCGGTCTGCTGCCGGATATCGAGGTCGATCCCTCATCGCTCTCCTGCACCGTGCTGCCGAACCAGAGCGTGGAGATGAACTTCTCAATCTCGAACAATCTTGAAGTCCCGCTGGAGTACGGAATCGTGGACAGAATGGAGGAAATGGACTGCCCATGGCTCAGTGAGAATCCCGAGTCCGGCACCGTTGCTCCCGGCGGCTCGGAGGACATCTCCGTGACCGTGGACGCAACGGGGCTTGCGCCCGGAGAGCAGGGCGCATCTGTCCTTGTCTGCAGCAACGACCCTGACTCCAACACGGTCACTCTTCCCGTGAGCGTGACCGTTCTGCCCCCGGCTGACCTCGTGCCTGCCATTCTCTGTGCCGAGTGGGATGACGCGTGGGCCGGCAGCTATATCATCACGCTCGCCATCACCAACGACGCGTCCGGCGAGGCGGGTGTGAGCACCGCAAAGCTATTCATCGACGGCGAAGAGGCAGCGGAGTACGCCGTGCCGTCACTCGGGCCAGGGGAGAGCTTCAGCGCGCAGTTCGGCTCCGTCACGCTATCGGACGATTCCGATAACCTGTCGCTCGAGGTCGACACGAACGACGAAGTATCACCGGAGGGCAACGAGGACAACAACGAGCTGTCGCAGACAGTTGAGGCTCCGGAAGTCGCACAGGTGCAGCTTACGTTGCACCAGGGATGGAACATGGTCTCCGTGCCACTGCTGCTGGAGGATGATGCAGCCTCGTTCGTCTTTGCCTGCGCCCACGCGGTATACACGTGGGACCCCGTCGTGAAATCATATGTCGCACCCCAGACCATCGAACCCGGCGTTGCCTACTGGGTGGCCGCAACTGAGGAGACAATAGTACCGCTGGAGGGATTGTCCGTAACCGAACGCGTCTACGAACTGACACCCGGGTGGCACATGTTTGGCTCGGTACAGGGGGCCATTGTTGACTTCAGCAACCCGAAGGACGCGCCGCCCGGCGGCGTCGAGGGCTTCGCCTACCGCTGGGACCCCTTCCTTCAGAGCTACGTACTGGAAACCAGCCTCGAAGAAGGGGAGGGGTACTGGGTCACCGCAGCCAGTGAGTGCCTGGTACAGCTCCCCTGACGGACCATCGCCTGGCTATCACGTACCGGGCGGCCGGAGGAAGTGTCCTCTCGGACAGCGTCGCAGACGTGGTGCACCTCGTGAGCACACCGTGTCTCCAGCAGGGTGGCCTGGCGGTCTTCATAGGCCATCGCATGATTGTGATCCCGACTTTCTGGATGGCATGCTGGACCCGCCTCACCTGCAGCTTCCTGCTATGCGCGCTCGCCGTTCTCTCGCCACAACGGTGGTACTCCGCCGCTCTCTCCCGATACTCCACCCGTACTCTGATACCGTACGTCGTCTCCTCCTCGTCTCGCACTCTCAACTCCGGCAGTCCCAACAGCACAGTGATAGAATCATCCTGCACCTGCTTTCCCTCCTTTCTTTGAGTTATTCCTTACCCAAAGCTACAGAGGAAAGCGGGTGCTTTCAACTTACCCCACGTCCATCACACTTAACAGCGTAGAACCGGTGAATACGGGGTATTGACAAAAACAGCCATCGTCGTCCATAATCACACCCATAGTCGGGGCGGTCGGTTAGGTGTATCGAGCCAAATCGGGCGTGCGTTCATCGGCTAGGGGA
>JAUVYD010000086.1 GCA_030603265.1 Dehalococcoidia bacterium | reverse complement strand
CGTGCCCGAAGGCATCATCTTCCAGAGCCAGACCGCCTACAAACAACTGCGCAAGATGCTGGTGGAAGAGTACCTCGTTGCGGTCGTCTCGTTGCCCGCGGGTGTGTTCAATCCCTATTCCGGCGTCAAGACCTCGATATTGATTCTTGACAAGTCCCTGGCCAGGAAGACCAACACCATCGCCTTCTTCAAAGTCGAGAACGACGGGTTCGGCCTCGGCGCGCAGCGGCGCGAGATTGACAAGAACGACCTGCCGCAAGTTCGTGCCGAGATAGGCGAATACCTGCGCCGCCTGCACACGGGGGAATCAGTTGAAGGCTTGCGGCCCACGCTTGGGTTGATCGTGCAGAAGGAGAAGATTGCAGCGAACGGCGAATACAACCTGAGTGGGGAGAGGTATCGGGAGAATGGTGTGGGGAGCCATGCATTCCCGCTGGTCAGGCTCGGAAACATCTGCACAATCAACCCGCGAAAGAGCCAGTTGGCCGATCTGGCGCCTGATACCCGTATCTCGTTCGTACCGATGGCCGACCTGAACGAGCACCGCATGGCGTTTCAGCCAAGCGAGGAGAAGCAGCTTTCTGAGGTATCGGCTAGTTACACCTACTTCGAGGACAACGATGTTCTTCTAGCGAAGGTGACGCCGTGCTTCGAGAACGGCAAAGCGGGTGTAGCGCGCGGTCTTCTCAACGGAATTGGATTCGGCTCAAGCGAGTTCTATGTCTTGAGACCGGGCGAACAGGTTTTGCCGGAATGGATCTATTTCTGCGTGATGCACCCTTTGTTCAGGGATGCTGCTATCGCTCAAATGACCGGAACCGGTGGCCTACAGCGTATCCCAAGAAGTTATGTTGAAGACTTTCAAATCCCCCTGCCACCGTTGGAGGTGCAGAGGGAGATCGTGGCGGAAATCGAGGGCTACCAGAGAGTTATCGACGGCGCTCGTGCCGTTCTCGACAACTATCGTCCCCACATCCCCATCCACCCCGACTGGCCGATGACCGAACTTGGCGAGGTTTGCGAAGCCATTGTGACAGGCCCATTCGGAACTTCACTCCACCGAAGCGATTACGTCGCGCACGGGATACCTGTCATCAATCCTCAAGACATTGTCGATGGGGCGATCAGCAAGGACGGCGTGAAGATGGTGTCGTGCGATACAAGAGACCGCCTGAAAGAATTCACCGTTCGGGAGAACGACATCGTCATCGGGAGACGTGGTGAGATGGGACGGTGTGCCGTGGTTGCTGCAGAGATGAATGGCTGGCTTTGTGGCACGGGGTGCTTCGTGATCAGACTGAAGGCGGAATGCAATGTCCGCTTCACGTTCTTTCAAATCGGGTCTCCAAAGGTTAGGGCTTATCTCGAAGAACATGCCATTGGCGTCACGATGAAGAATTTGAATCAGGGCATCCTATCCTCTATTCAAATCCCCCTCCCTCCCCTCGCCACGCAGCAAGCAATCGTCGCTGAGATCGAAACCGAGCAGGCGCTGGTCGCCGCCAACCGTCAATTGATCGCCCGCTTTGAGAAGAAGATCCAGGTCACACTCGCATGCATCTGGGGTGAGCAAGGGCGGTCTGGAGAGAGTAAATGAAGAGATGCATTATGCCAGTACTTAATTCTGGGGACACCTTACTTATATCGGTGAGTCTGAAGCTGACTGAGTCCGATTCTGGGGAAGGTCGCTCGGCGGGTGCCGATTCTGAACGTGAGGTGAATTAAGTATGGTGTCCCCGGAATTCACGGTTCTCGATAGAGTCGGCGTCCCTTTCGTGAGGCTTCGAGCTTGCCATACAAAGGGAACTTGCTGTTGGGGGGGGCCATTTCGATGGGGTGTGAAGGTGACCATGACGTGGGCAGCCGGAGGCGATCAGAAATGAACATGACTTCCGTTCCTCCGTAGCGGTTGTTGGCACTATAGGGCAACTCGTATATGAGTCGGCGGTATCCTTCATAAAGGCCATAGCGGGTCGCGGCGGCACTATCGTAGGTCACGACCCAGGGCTGCTCCAATTGCAGGATGCGTGCTGCCAGTTGCTGGTGGTCCTGCAAGCGATAGTCGTTGAGGTACAAGTCTTTGCCCTTGTCGATGTACGGGGGATCGTAGAATGCGAAGACGTTCCTTCCGGCTTGGGCGACTACACGATTCGTGAAGTCCAACGCATCGAGCTTATGCAGCTCAATCCTAGTCCGATACCGGCCAATCCTTCTGATTCGTTGCACTAGTTCGCTTCTGTTGAATCTGACGTCAAGGGACCATTGACCCGTCTGCATCTTGCCGCCAATGACACCACCATCAATTATGCCCGAACGATTCGTGCGGTTGAGGAACAGGGTAGCGAAACCTAGGTCGGCTATGTCTGCCTTGTCCTGTCCTTCATAGACGGCTCGTTGCCGATGCCACTCATCCATGGTGAGTTGGACGCATTCAATCCTACTGCACAAGTCAGCCGTGCAATTGAGGACGGTGTGCCAGAAAGCATAGACTGGGCCACTCAGGTCGTTCATGTGGATTGTCGCAGCGTACTCTCCAAATAGGAGTGCGAGTGCGATTGCTGCGCCTCCCGCATAGGGTTCGAAGTACTGCACATCAGTCAGCTTGTTCTCCTCGAGCAGACGAGCAACCATCGGTGCAAGCCGCCGCTTGCCTCCCGGGTAGCGAAGAGGAGAATAGTATGGCATGACTGATATTCTACCGTGTGTCTTGGTGGTTGGCCAGAGCTGCCAATACTAGGGAGTCCATATCGCAGTCAAGAACGGTTGCAGACTATCCCAGGATGCCCGCAGATCACTGGAGATGGGAGACATGTTCAGGTTGTGAACGTACTGATTCATCAGTGTTATCGAAGGTGACAGGAAGGAGTCCTTGGCGTAGGCGCGCTTGACGGGCTCAGCCTGCTTGCTGCTAAGTCTTTGCCGTTGAACAAGGTTCGTCATCACGTCCTTGAGCTTGTCACCCAAGCTCGCCTTCTCTGGCGTTCGCATCTTGGTTCGCACAACATAAGCGTCGCAACTCAGTTCAACAAATACTCGGAAGAGTACGCTGATGGCGTTCGGCGTCTCTTCGATGCTCAGACGACGCAACTCTGCCTCGATGTCCGACAGACGAGGTTCGTTGACCGCCAGTACGCAATCAGTTGGGATTAGCCTATCTCGAGGCTTGGCCGCTTTTGGCTTGGCCGTCTTGGTGTCTATCTTCGTTGCTGGTGGTCTCGCCTCAAGTTCGACCCCTTGTCCCGCAGCCTTCGTAGCCGTGACGACGATGCTCGCCGGTAGATTGTTGGCGTACTTCTCCCGGTCGCGCGCGTGGTAGATGTCTCGCGTCTTCGTGTTTCCGGACCTCAGATCATTGGCAACAAAGAGTAGCGCGCTGGCAATGGCAGCCTCGTCGTCTGCCAGGGCCCTCAGCTTGCCGGCGCGGAACTCGATTCCCACCTTCTCCCTGAGCCGAGGAGTCTGCAAGAGTCGTTTCAGACTGGTTGCAGGAACCTCGCCACGTTCCTTGGCCGTTAGGTGCCCGTGCCCTTGCAGGAAGTCAAGGACTTGTGTCTGAATCTCCGTCGAACGTTGCTTCCGCTGGCTCATCCGTGCACGGAATCGAGCCTTATCGTCGCTTCCCCATCTGACAATCCCTGCCCCTCCCAACTCACCGTCGTGTCTAAGTACAATCCAAGGCTGTACCTCATCGCGGGACGTGAAGACCACGCATGACACAGTGTCCAGCGGACCTGCTAGCTGATAGGCCTTGCTGAATCCGCGGAACCCCTTCAGCACCGAGGGTGTGACGGCGTCAGCCAATAAGTCTGGGTTCTCCAACGCCTTGAGCGCAGCCAATCGTCGGTTGCCCTCCAACACGACGAAACGCCGGTCTGTTGGCTTCAGAGGCATGACGTATAGATGGTCTCCTGGATTCAGGCCGTGTTCGAGAATATGGCTGGCGAGGGCCAGCAGCTTCCGTCCCTGCTTCCTCGCGAGCGCACGTAGAGCCTCTCGCTGACCTTCACTTGACTCTTGCAGCCGCGGATTGTCAGTGTCAATGAGAAGGTCTGCTATCTTGATGAAAGTGGTCTCTGGCACGCTGACACCTCCCTTACTCAGACTTGGGGGCACTGTGCAGGTCCCCGTCTGCGTCAATCGTAGACGTCCAGCACACTTGGATGCGCATGCGACGCTCGGCGACACTCACAGCCCTGACTCTGCGGGGGTGCCGCGTTTCGTAGGAGCATGCGTCGCTGGAACTAGATTACGCCTGGTGTGCGGACAGGTCAATGGGTCACGGGAGCTGTTGTGCGCGTTGCGCCGAGACAACCGTATCCGATAGTCGCTGGATCCCCCGCGCCCCGTGTACAGACGTAAACGAACTCGAGTCTCGAACAGCCAACACAAGCGACCTTGGACGCCGGGGTTGGAAGTGCAATCGAATTGCGGGGACACCACATTCGTCCCTATCAGTCCAAGGCGAGCCCGGCGTGAATCGGGAGAACAGCGCTCAGTGCGCACCGATTTCGAACGTGGGCTGAATTGGGCGTGGCGTCCCAGGGATTCTCGGCTTGCGATTGATCAACGTGAGGTCCTCTGAGCGTGGCGGCCCTACCACCCCGAGCGAACGCAGCATTGACACGATGCAGCGTGGTAGTATGATTCAAGTGAGACCGATGTTCTCCGAACGATTTGACCTTTCGCCCAAGCCAGTTGACCGTGTCGTCTGGGATGCTCCTGCCCCGGTCAGGCGTGCCTATGTCATCCGGGTCCTCAAACACCTCGTGTATATTGACCGTGACACTCGGTACTTCATGAAGGACAGGCTGGGGGCGAAGCAACTCTATGAGGAGTTGGCAGCCATGTTCCTGCTTCCTGTTGATGAGGGCTATCAGGATTCATGGCAATGCCTCGAGGTGCTGTACTCGCTAGTGCAGGATGAACTCGAGTGGACTCGATTCTATGACTCTGTAGAGTATGTAGGCAGTCGACTCTTGACTCTTGCTGGCGAGTCTCATGCTTCCAGCAGTGGCGTGCGCGATGAATCTCTGATGTTCAGCAAGTACCGTGACGAAGTGAATCGAATCTTCGAACTGGGTGGCGTGGTTTGGCGGCTCGATTCTGCGTCGACGCTTCAGATGGATAGACCTGAGGAGGTTCAGAGGCTGGAATCGGAAGTGAAGAAGGCTCTGTCTGAGGACTTCTCTCCAGCACATGACCACCTCGAGAAGGCCCTGCGGTTCATGACCGACCGTCGATTGATCGACCCGGCCAACGCGGTGAAGGAGGCAATCTCAGCTGTTGAGGCAACGGCCAACACTCTCTGTCCATCCGCAACAACGCTGGGAGACTGCATCAAGGAGATGCGGAAGGCTGGCTATCCGCAACTGTTGGTCTTGATGATTGAGAAGGCCTATGCCTATGCGAGCAACGAACCTTCTGTCCGTCACGGAAAGAATGTGAACGCAACCGTGACTATTGCGGACGCGGAGTTGCTGGTTCATGTCAGTCTGGCTCTGATTCGCTATCTGCTCGGTACCCATGGGCACGGGAGTCAGGTGCAGTAGCTCTCACCGAGCCAGAAACCATGGGGTCGACGTGTCGCTTGGGCGCAGACTACGGCTCGCTCGTGCAGCCCCCGAGAGTCTGCTCGACTCCGGGAGTGCGCCTCAGACAACACGGATGCGCATCTTCAGGCTTGTGTCTTCTCGGTCTCGTGACGCTGTCGGAGACTTCACTTGGCGGCAATGTGGGATGTGGGGTCGTAGGGCATGGCTGAACGTAACTCGGTGGACTAATCGCAGGGTCGTTGCGAAAGGCCGAATGCAGTGTCTGTGGAGCTAGAGAGGGGTGGGGTGAACGGCGTGGGTTGAACCCTCAATCTCCACGGCCACAACCCGGCACCGTGTCCATCAGGCTACCCTCACTACGAACACCCTGTCATAGTCCGCTAAGGGCACGCGTTTCAAAGGGGCCATTTCCTCCGCGCCAGGACGCACACGCTACAGCAGTCCTTGCGCAGCGATGGGCCGCGTCATGTGCACTGTATTCGAATCATGCAGTGAGAACGGCGTCGAGATACTGTGATGTCGGGGCAAGAGCACGGGCGGGAGCTGCTGCCCGGGTTGAATAGAGATACAGGTCATGCTCCTGCGTAACGCCCATAGCTCCGTGGATCTGGTGTGCGATGCCCAGGACCTGCGGTACCACCTTGTGCGCGTAGGCGCATGCCACGGCGACCTCCTTGTCCGCCTGCATGCCCTCGCTGAGCCTCCAGGCCGCGTGATAGGTGCTTGTTCTCAGTCCCTCGAGCATCACGTGCATGTCTGCGCAGTAATGCTGAATCGACTGGAAGCTCCCGATGGGATGGCCGAATTGCTTTCTCTTCTTCGCGTAGGCGACGGTGTCATCGAGTACCCAGCTGAGGGCCCCGGCGGCATCGCAGCACTGTGCTATGTCCATCCGGAGCAGAGCACGTCCGAGCGATTCGGAGATGTCACTGCCGGCGCCGACAAGCGCCGCGTGAGGCAGGCGCACCCCCTCAAGGTCCAACTGGTAGATGCGTTCGCTCCCGAGGCCGTGCAACGGGGTCGAGACGACGTGGTCGGTCGATGTGGGAACCAGGAACAGCGATGTGCCCCCCGCATCGTCCGCCGTGTGTGCCGCGCACAGCACGTGCGACGTCGCGGAGAGAGACGGTACGAAGAGATGGGTTCCGGTGAGGATGAAGCCGCCGTCCTCTCGCTCCACCGCCGGAAGTGCCCGGGTGCCCGTTGAATCGGGCGCCC
>JAUVYD010000175.1 GCA_030603265.1 Dehalococcoidia bacterium | reverse complement strand
CCCGCCGCCTGCTCCCCATCTCTGAGCGTTGAATCGAAGATAATCACTCTATCGCTCATCCGTGCTCCTTTCGGTGAGTCGGCCGACGGGTGGTTCCCGGCGTCGCCGCCAATGTCTACTTCTTCGTCCATGGCATCATCTCCCTCAGCTGTTCGCCGACCACTTCGATGAGCTCCTTCTGCTCACTTCGCTTCATGGAGTTGAAGTGGGGCCGTCCCGCCTGGTTCTCGGCCACCCACTGGAGGGCGAATGTCCCATCCTTGACCTCCCGGAGTATCCTGCGCATCTCTTCCCTGACCGACTCGTTGATTACACGCGGCCCTCTGGTGTAGTCGCCGAACTCCGCGATGTCGCTGATCGAGTAGCGCATGTACTTGAGTCCGCCCTGGTATATGAGGTCAACAATCAGCTTCAGCTCGTTCAGGCACTCGAAATAGGCAATCTCGGGCTGGTAACCGGCCTCGACCAGCGTGTCGAAGCCCCCTTTGATGAGTGCCGTCACTCCGCCACACAGAACGGCCTGCTCGCCGAAGAGATCCGTCTCGGTCTCTTCCGCAAACGTCGTCTCGATGACTCCAGCCCGCGTGCAGCCGATTCCCTTCGCATAGGCGAGTGCAACCTGCTTGGCCTTCCCCGAGACATCCTGGTGGATCGCCACAATTGCCGGCGGCCCCGCGTTCTCCTTGTAGATGGCGCGCAGCATGTGGCCGGGGCACTTGGGGGCGACCATGCTCACATCGACGTTCGCCGGGGGCACTATCTGGAAGAAGTGGATGTTGAAGCCGTGGGCGAACATGATGGTCTTGCCTGCCGTCAGGTTCGGCGCTATCGACTCCCTGTATATCTCGGCATGGAGGTTGTCGGGGGCCAGCACCGTCAGGATGTCTGCTGCCTTCGTGGCTTCCGCGACGCTCATTACCTTGAAACCATCGGCTTCGGCGGCTTTCCATCCGGCGCCACCCGGCCTGCTTGCCACGACCACGTCGCAGCCGCTGTCCCTGAGGTTCTGTGCGTGCGCGTGGCCCTGGCTGCCGTAGCCGACGATGCCGATGAGCTTGCTCTTGAGTAGTGAAAGGTCCGCGTCTTTTTCGTAGTAGATCTTGGCCATTTGGAATCCTCCTTCTCCATGTCGATTGTCATTTCGTTTGTGAGAACACTCCTCGGGTGAGGGCCGTTCTTCCCGTGCGGGCCAGCTCCTGCATACCGAAGTCGCGTAGCATCTTGATGAGGGAATCTATCTTGTCCTCGTCGCCCGTGACCTCAACCGTCAATGAGTCCGGCGCCACGTCAACGATATTGGCGCGGAAGACATCCACGATTTGCATAATCTCGCTCCGGGTTGTGGCTGATGCCGAGACCTTGATGAGCGCCAGCTCGCGGACGACTTTGTCTTCTCTCGTGATGTCGGTCACGCTCACGACGTTGATGAGTTTGTCGAGCTGCTTCGTAACCTGCTCGACCTCCGCGTCGTCTCCGATGACGACGACGGTCATCCGGGAGAGACCGGGCTGTTCGCAGTGGCCGACCGAGAGGCTCTCAATGTTGAACCCTCGGCGTCGGAAGAGCCCCGCGACCCGGGTGAGGACGCCAGGCTCGTCCTGAACGAGGGAGACCAGAGTGTGTCGCTTGTCCTGCATGTTTTGTCTCCTATGACCTTCCCGTGACCGCGGGCTGCGGCGCCTCGATCATGCAGTCGAGGTTCTGTCCGGGCGCGACTATCGGGAACACGTTCTCTTCGGGCTCGACCGCGAACTCAAGCAGGAACGGTCCCGGGTGCGCATTCGCCCTGTCAAAGGCTGTCGGCACGTCGCACTCATTCTCGACACGCACGGCTGGAATACCGTATGCGTCGGCGAGTTTCACAAAGTCGGGTGTGTGAATGGCAACGTCGACGTAGTTGCGGTTGCAGAAGAGATCCTGCCACTGTCTTACCATGCCAAGGTATCCGTTGTTGATGATGGCTATCTTGACGGGCAGGCCCTCCTGGACGATGGTCGAGAGCTCCTGCATTGTCATCTGGAAGCCGCCATCTCCAGCCACGACCCACACTACCTCGTCCGGGCACGCAATCTGCGCCCCCAGTGCTGCGGGCAGTTCGAAGCCCATCGTACCGAGGCCGCCGGAGGAGAGGAATCCATTGAGGCGCGGTGACGCGTACTCCTGGGCCGCAAACATCTGGTGCTGGCCGACGCCGGTCACGACGATGGACTTCTCGTCGATTGTCTCGTATAGCCGGCGGATTACCCGTCGTGCGGAGAGCTTCGTGCCGGGGGTGGGTTCCTCCAACGGATTCGAGGAGCGCCATGACTCCACCTGTGCCAGCCATGCAGTCCTGTCCGACTTTCTCAGCAGGGGGTTGAGCTGGCCAAGCACCGTTTTCGCTTCGCCGACGAGGGAGGCGTAGGGAACGACGTTCTTGCCTATCTCGGACGGGTCGATGTCTATGTGGACCACGATCGCCTTGGGAGCGAATTCGCTCGCCTTCATCGTCGTACGGTCGCCGAACCGGGTTCCGATCGCGAGAATGAGGTCGGCATCCTGAACGGCCCTGTTCGCATACACGGCGCCGTGCATGCCGAGCATCCCCAGGTTGAGGTAGTGCTGAGGTGGAAGCGAGCCGAGTCCGAGCATCGTGTGCACAACCGGCGCCTGCATGGTCTCGACGAGCTCCTTCAACTCCTCATAAGCCCGGGATAGAATCACCCCCCTTCCTGCGATGACTACTGGCCGTTCCGCCCTGTTGAGCAGTTCCGCTACATTCGCAACATGCGCCGGGTCGGCCTCTGTGGCCGGGTTGTAGCCCGGCAGGTTGACTGTGTCAGGGTAGGTGAACTCCGTCTCCTCCTGTTGGACATCCTTCGGGATATCCACCAGGACGGGCCCGGGCCGTCCGGTCTGCGCGATGTGGAAGGCCTCCTTGAAGATGGTGGCGAGGTTGGCGACATCGCGCACCAGGTAGCTGTGTTTGGTGACCGGCAGCGTGATGCCGGTAATGTCGGTTTCCTGGAAGGCGTCCTTGCCGATGAATGAGCGGGCTACCTGCCCTGTGATGACCACGAGCGGTGTGGAATCGAGGTATGCGTCAGTGATGCCGGTAACGAGGTTTGTGGCGCCCGGCCCTGACGTTCCCACGCAGACGCCTGCCTTGTGCCTGACGCGCGCATAGCCGGCCGCAGCGTGAGCGGCTGCTTGCTCATGGCGCACAAGCACCCGGCGAATCTGGGGGTACTGCGAGAAGGCATCGTACAGCGGAATGACGGTGCCGCCTGAAATGCCGAAGATTACGTCCACTCCCTCTTGCAGGAGGCTTTCGCAGAGGATCTGTGCACCTGTCTTCTTCATGGTTCTCCTTTCTCTGTCGCTGCTAACGCGTCGACTGTGCGCATCAAAAAAGAAGGGGCCTTCCCACTTGGGAAGGCCCCGCTGCTTCGACTCTTGTTTCCGATATGGTCTAGCCTGCAAGCCTCCCAAGCGCACTTGAAGTGCGCACAATAATGAGGATGCTAAGGAGGACTCCCCGGGAGACTATGCGAGCTGTCGTGTCCATAATCGTAATAGCTGGGTATGGTAGAGAGGTGTAGTGTGGTCTGTCAAGTTCCTCGTGGACACGCACGGCATGATTGGAGGCTCAGCGGTCCCTGCCGGCACGTATCGCTCCCTCGCCGAAGCGACGCCTTATCCGGGCCAGGGCCCTCTCGAGGTTCTGGACATTGGCACTGTCGGGCGCGAACATGTCGAGCTGTCGCTGCGGCCCCGAGAGTCGTGATACCCGCACACCGATGAGGCGAACGCGCCTGTTACTGCCTGCCATCAACTGTCCCAGCAGCGCCGTAGCTGCGTCGTGCAGCACACTGCCGGCGTTGGAAGCCTCTTTCAAGGTTGATTGCCTGGTGACAGTC
>JAUVYD010000069.1 GCA_030603265.1 Dehalococcoidia bacterium | reverse complement strand
ACCTCCATCTGCATCCATCGCCCCCACCACGGGCAGGCGCAGAGGCCTGCCCCTACATTTCGCGCTTCGCGTACTCCCGGCCTTCGCAAAATGGCGCACCAACCCTGCCCTACGCTGAGTAGCCTCACCGTCAGTGTGGTTTTTCCGACAGGCTCCTAGAAATAGAAAGGACGCCTGCCCCGGCGTTTGAAGTAGTATCCCGCCGCGAGGCCGAGGAGGAAGCCACCGAGGTGAGCTTGCCATGCGATTCCGCTGATGAAGAAAGAGACAACGAGGAAGAACGTCATGGCTCCCCAGAGGGGCACGGGAAAAGGAAGAGGGAATACGAACACACGCAGCCGGGGCGCTATCATGGCGAGCGTGCCGCCTACCGCGAAGATGGCGCCTGAGGCCCCGACGCCGGGTATCATGGCCGGACCAAGAAGTATGTACAGGAAGTTCCCTGCCAGCCCTCCGATGAAGTAGACCTTCATGAAGTCGGCCTCCCCGACGAGCCTCAACAGGAAGCTGCCAAGGAAGTACAGGCTGATCATGTTGAACAATATGTGATTGAAGCTCGCGTGCACGAACATGTTTGTCACAAGCGTCCATGGCTGCTGCAGGACAAGGGCGGGGGTCAGGCCGAGGAGGTATGTGAGTTCCGGGCGGATGAGCTGGAAGAAGAACACCAGTATGTTGAGGGCGACCAAGAAGAGAATCGGGTTCATCGAGGAGCTGTCACGACGCTGCATGGCAAGGATTATAGAGGAAGCCGGGAGTTGTCTTCAAACGTGGCGAAGCGGG
This sequence comes from Dehalococcoidia bacterium, assembly GCA_030603265.1. Taxonomy (GTDB): domain Bacteria; phylum Chloroflexota; class Dehalococcoidia; order GIF9; family AB-539-J10; genus SKVJ01. The sequence goes on along the minus strand of JAUVYD010000069.1, from coordinate 6,537 downwards.
AACTGTTGTCAGACCCACGCTGACCCGATGGCAATCCCCAGGATTCCACCGGCCACCACCTGGAAGCGCGTGTGTCCCACGAGTCCTTCGAGGAACCTGTCGAAGTCGTCCTGTGTTCTCGGAATGTGGTTGAGCAGGTGTGTGAGGATTTCGGACTGTTTGTCCACTGCCTGTCGCACCCCTACGGCGTCGTACATGACTATCGCGGCAAGAACCATCGAGATGGCGAACAAGGGTGAGCCGAATCCCTGTGTCTTTCCGACTGTGGTGGCGAGGGCGCACACGAGCGCTGAGTGTGAGCTGGGCATGCCGCCGGTGCCTGCCAGCAGTCTGAGGTTCAGCCTCTTGTATCGGGCAGCCTCGATGAGCGTCTTCAGCAGCTGCGCTGTCATCCACGCAACGACTGAAGCCGTAACTATCCTGTTGCACAGTATCTGTCCCAGTATTTCCACTAGTATCTCTCTGTCATGAGAGGGTCGCGCGGCGCCTGCTAATCTTATGCGTGTGGCCGCGCCGTTACAAGCCGCAGATATGTTGGTGTCCAGCGATAATGTCCTCCTGGGAGGTCAGCGGTCATGTCTCCTTCGCCCGGCGGCGGCACGTGACCCCGGTCGCCTGGTTTGAAACCCGCCCTTGCAGCAGGCCACATACCACAACCCCACAGGGGGTCAGGGTGGGGTGGTTTCGAATGTAGGGGCCTGGCATGCCTGGCCCGTCGCCATGCCGTCACGCAACGTTGCTGAGGCCGACACTTCCCTGAATGACACACTGCCCGACGGGCGACGCATGCGTCGCCCCTACCGAAAACCGGGCAATTGCACCCTGTCGGCAACCGACCCCACGGGCGGACACAGAGGTCCGCCCCTACGGGGAACCGGGCAATTCCACCCTGCCAACCATCGGCCCGTGGTGGCGAGGGTGGGGTGGTTCGCATGTAGTGGCACGTTGCACGTGCCTGGTGGATGTGGGGCGGTCCGAATGTAGGGGCCTGGCATGCCTGGCCCGTCGCCATGTCGTCACACAAAGCCGGAAACGTCAGCACAGCAATGAATGGCGCACAACCAAACGGGAGACGCATGCCTCGCCCCTACCGAAAACCGGGCAATTGCACCCTGTCGGCAACCGACCCCACGGGCGGACACCGAGGTCCGCCCCTACGGGGAACCGGGCAATTCCACCCTGCTAACCATCTGCCCGTGGTGGTGTGGTGGGGTGGTTCGAATGTAGGGGCCTGGCATGCCTGGCCCGTCGCCATGTCGCCACACAACGCCGCAAAGGCCAACACAGCCTTGAATGACACACTACCCTACGGGCGAGGCACGGAGGTCCGTCCCTACACGGGAGTCACATAACGCCGCAGAGGTCAACACAGCCTTGAACGGCACACAACCCGACGGGCGAGGCATGCCTCGCCCCTACGGCTACGATTGGGCTCGTGGCCACCGGCCTCTTCCGCTCCTTCCTGTTCAACATCACCATTTCCTGCATGCGGACGTTTTCGGTGAACATTTAGGGGAGGACATTTTCGCTGGACACCAACAGGGAAACTGCGGCGACCGGCATCTGCGGAGTGAACCGGACGGCCTGTGCTAGAATGCCGAACCTTGATTGGGTCCACCTTCGTGAAGCACTTGACCGCTCTGGGAACCTCCGCCCGGGCCTTCGCGCCCGTTGCGCGACGGAAGGTCCTGCACTGCCTGGAGAGACACACCGGCGTACTCATCGCGATCTGGATACTGTTCGTGCTGTATCCCAATCCCCTGAACCTCCCTGTGAGCGTCCACAGGCTTTTCAATCCTGACATTGACCCGGTGGCGGTCGAGTCGCTGCTGGACGGACTGCCTTCCGCTCCAGCCGATGTGGAGGAGGCGATTCTCCTGATGTTTCCGTATCGCTACGATTGGGAAGTGAACGGAATGCCGTGGTATTTTCCTTCGACGGAGACGATTGTCGAGAGACGCGAAGGGGACTGCAAGGCGAGAGCCATCGTGCTGGCGTCCGTCTTTGAGCGGCTGGACATACCCTACCGGATCAACAGCTCGTTTGTGCATCTATGGATTGAGTACGAAGGCAAGTCCGAGACTGCGTTCGAGAATCCGCGTGCGAAGTTTCATCAGCAGGACCCCGAAACCGGCAAGCGATTCCTCCAATTCCCTGAGATCGAGTGGCGATTGTGGTTCGACAGCACGAAGGAAGGTCTCTGGACTGTGATGCCGGTCGTCCGGAAGGTGCTTCTTCTGTCCGGAATCGCGTTTTTGGTCGCCGCGCGAGTGGTTTTGCGCCGAAACAGCAGCCCAAGGTATTGACAACGTGAAGGCCATCTCTTAAAGTAGCTTCAGGCTTAGGTACGAGCTCAGTTTATCGAGAGGAGGGTGTTATGGCTACAGCGTATTGTATGAAGTGCCGGAAGAAGGTCGAGATCAAGGACGTTAAGCAGATTACTCTGAAGAATGGACGTCCTGCGATGCAGGGTTCTTGTCCCACCTGTGGGACGAAGGTGTTCCGCATCGGAAAGCCGTAATCTGGATTTCGTTGAACCGTAGAAGGAGCCGCACTGACGGCTCCTTCTTTTTTCGTGGGGTTCGGGAGTCTTCGGACCGGGTGGATCCGTAGTCGGGATGTGTGGTGACCGATGCAGGTGTTCGCCGACGGTGCTCAGGTGCGGAACAGCACAGAGCTGTAGGCCTCTGCCAGAGCGCCATCGAGCGCGGCCAGCTTTCCTCGCTTGACGTCCAGTATGCGGGGCGACAGCACAGACGCGGACTTCTCGACGAAGCGCGAGTGGCCTGCCAGCGGTCTGAGGATGAGGCGGTTCCCTCCGAAGAAGACGTAGTCCACTGTTTCGTCCCCGAATCTTTCGTCGATTCTGTTCCCTGCTCTCTTCAGGAATTCTCGACGCTGTTCCTCGGTCCGCCGCGCGAAGCGCGCACTGCTGCTGCCTCCTTTCTTGTGGGGTGGGTGGATGTGTCCGGTGCCTTGCTTGTGCTGCTGCAGCTCGGTTCCCCTGTAGAGCGCCGCAACGTAGGCGCCCCACGTGACCAGCACGAGCGCAATCCTGTGCGGGTGCTCCATCATCTGACGAAGAGGCTTCGTGTCGGGCCTGCCGCTGCTGACCAGGTCGGATTGGACCTGGAACGGAGGTGCAATGACGTAGGTGGTGCTGGTCGAATGGAAAAGAACCATCCCTGTGGCGTACTTCGCCAGCTCCCGGCGCAGGTGTTCGTCCTCCAGCAGGGTGTCGACCTGGAGGAGTCTGTGGTCCGTGTCGGTAGCGAACACGGGGCGTGGCTGTCGGGCGCCCAACGTGTCGTTGCGCAGGTACACCGTGTCCCAGTCTTCCGTCTCCTCTTCGAGCTGCGCGAGCAGTCTCAAGAGATGCACCCGGCCCAGCCTCTGGCTCTCCATAACTAGCTCCTGTCGCGGGCGTCTGTCCGTCCGTGCGACGTGTCAGGATACGCCCTGCGATGGGCCCGGAGCAACGTGGACCGTGCGAAAGCGAGGTCCCGGGCTGCTGGTTTCTCAGGCAGGAAGATGGGCGCTCACGGAGCTCGCCGCCGCGTGCGATATGGCCGGGCCGGCCGGACAGGCTATCATAGGGAGTGTGATGAAACGGAGCCGCCCCGTGGAGTCGGGGCGAATGAGACTGCGATGAGACGAAGCACGGAAGACACAGGCGCGACCGACGCGAAACAGGCGCCATCATACGTGGCTCTGTTCGAATCGGGCGAGCTGCACAGGCGCGCGGGGCAACTGGTTCAGCGCCTGGGCGCGTGTGATATCTGTCCCCGCGAGTGTGGAGTTGACAGGTTGAACGGCAGGGTAGGCTTTTGCTCTTCGGCCCGCGAGGCGCTGGTTGCCGCGTCCTGTGAACACAGGGGGGAGGAGCCACCGCTGTCGGGCAGTCGTGGAAGTGGCACAGTGTTCTTCGCCAACTGCAATCTCCGTTGCGTCTTCTGCCAGAACTATGAGATAAGCCAGCGGCCTGAGCTGCACGCGTCGGATGCGATGACCGCGGAAGGGCTCGCGGCGGAGATGCTTCGGCTTCAGAACCAGTTGCATTGTCACAATATCAACCTCGTTTCGCCGACCCATTTCGTGCCCCAGATAGTGGAGGCGCTGCTGCTCGCGATTCCGCTCGGCCTGCGGCTGCCTCTTGTGTACAACACCAACGCGTATGATGCGCCGGACGTTCTTCACCTGCTCGATGGCATCGTGGACGTGTATCTGCCGGACCTCAAGTACTCGTCCGACCCGGTGGCCTCGCGCCTGTCGGGAGTACGGGACTATGTCGGTGTCTCCCGTGTGGCCACCAGGGAGATGTACGGACAGGTTGGCCCGGACCTTGTCCTTGATGATGAGGATACCGTCGCAAGGGGGCTGATTATCCGGCACCTTGTTCTGCCCGGCGGGCTGGCGGGAAGCCGCGAGTCCCTGTCCTGGCTGGCCGAAGAGGTGTCGAACAAGGTTTCCCTCAGCATCATGGCCCAGTACTACCCCGCCCATCTGGCGCGGAGTATGCCGGTGCTGTCGCGCAGGGTGACCGCAGCTGAGTACAGGGAAGTGGTGCAGTTCGCGGCTGCTCTCGGCTTCGAGCACGCCTGGGTGCAGGAGCCGGAAGCTTCGTCACACTACAGGCCCGACTTCTCCGGCCCCGGCCATCCATTCGAGTCCGGCAGTGGGTGACAGGTGAGCCGACCTGTGTTGCGCGTGTCCGGGTGCCCGGGCGCGTAGCGAGGCTGTGATGCTTGTTGGTGTCCAGCAACAATGTTCTCTTGGGAGGTCAGCGGTCCTGTCACGTTTGCCCGGTGGCCGATGAAGGGTGGTTTCGGATGTAGGGGCGGACCTCTGGTCCGCCCGTGGTAGCGAGGACAAGGCTGTGGTTCGTGATGTAGGGACACGTTGCACGTGTCCGGTGGACGCGAGGTGGTTCGAATGTAGGGGCCGTTCGTGAACGGCCCGGCCATTGCATGGAACCACGGTTGTAGCCGAAACCCACCCGCCAAACCCCCCTGGCAACCGCGGGCGTTGAGTCTCCAGATGGCGCCAACCTCGTCCGGCACACAATCACCGGGTGCCTCTCGAAGCGCCCCTACGGCAGACTTGGTCCCCATCCCCGGTCACGTGCAACGTGTTGTTACGAGGATTGGACTTGTGGTCGCCGGCTCTCGGTGCGTGTGTCCGGGTGCCGGGACGCGTAGCGACGCCACGTCGTCTTGACAAACTCGATGCTTGTAGCATACTTGACGAGAGACACTCTGTGGAATGAGGGGGGTGCAGAATGGAAAGATGGCTTGTACAGGGACTCATTCCTGCCGGCAGCTCGGTTGCCCTCATGGGGCAGTTGCACTCGGGCAAAGCGTGGCTTGCTGAACAGCTTGCCGTTTGCGTTGCGAGTGGACACGATTTCCTGGGAGGGTTCCGCGTGCGGCCGCAGCACGTGATTCTCATTGACGAGGATTCGGGCACTGTGAGCTTCAAGCGCCGCTTTGACAGGCTTGCCCGCGGGCTCAATGTGGATCTGAAGAAGGTTCCCCTGGAGTGCTATTCGCGCTGTGGCTTCCTCCTCTACGACAATGAGAGGCGGGGTTGGTTGAGGAGTCTCATCAAGCAGCAACGGGGCGCGCCGCTCGTCATCATCGACAATCTCGACCGTATCATGGGTGGTCGAGACATGGGCCCGGCTGCAATTGGTTCGCCGCTCGCGGCATTCTGCCACGAGTTACGGGACGCCGGCTGTACGCTCGTGATGGTGCACCAGACGGGTGCGAAGAGGCAGGCGCATGTGGAGGACTGGGACATGCGGAAGGAAGCACAGGGCTTCACTGTCCTCATCGAGTGCTTCGACCTCGCGTTGGCCGTCTTCCGCGCGCCGACAGCCGGCACCGAATTTGTTCTCAAGCCGATAGTCCGCGAGTCAGGCGCGCGGGTCACGCGGCCGTTCTCGATTGCCCTCAGAGAAGACCCGGGAGAGACATGGGCGCGGCTGGAAGCACTCGACAAGTTCCCCGAGTTGAAGGGCACCTGGCCGCATGGCGTCCTGCCGCAGGTCGTGGAGCCGTCCCCTCCCTCCTTCGTGGCCACATGACGCACCGGCTGAGCTAGGAGTGTGTCCGAGTAATCCCTGAGTCAAAGCTAGAGCAACCTAAGAATCGGGGGCCTTTAGCTTCAGGCAAAACATTACTCCGACAGGCTCCTAGCGCCTCTCGTCCCAGATAACTACGGAAGCGCCGGCTGGTGCGCTTCCTCGCTCCGAAGACAATGTCAGGCTCTGTGAGCGCCTTTCCACAGGAGAGACAGCGGAACCGCCGCTTGCTCAGCACCAGGTACATCGGCTTGTCCCACAATCTTCTGTCCCGCTTCACCTGCAGCTTCCTGCTATGCACTCTCGCCGTCCTCTCACCACAATGAGGACATTCCGACGCTCTCTCCCGATACTCCACCCGTACTCTGATGCCGTACGTCGTCTCCTCCTCGCCTCGTACTCTCAGCTCCGGCAGTCCCAACAGCACAGTGATAGAATCATCCTGCACCTGCTTT
>JAUVYD010000229.1 GCA_030603265.1 Dehalococcoidia bacterium | reverse complement strand
TGGAGGTTCCATTCATCGCAGCTGTACTTCCGTTCCGCAAGATGCGTCGCCAACTCAACCTCCGCAAGAGACAGGGGCGCCTCAGCAAATCGCACACCCATACTGCGTTCAAAAGCCAGAGGGACTGCCTCTTCGAATCGGTCTATGCTGACCCCTGCCGGCACGTGTATGACGCCGTGCTGCAGCACAGCGCCTCCGCCTCGCACCTGAGCACTGCCGCCTATCTTCTTGCCGCCATCGAGTATGAGGTCAGAGCGCATGGGCACGGCACTGCAGAGTCCAGACACAGAACGATGTTCGCCACCGGCATACAGCGCAGGCTGCACCCCGACGAAGCTGAACGCCTCCTGGAGTGACTCGTGGGCCTGTCGGTAAAGCCCTCGAGCGTCCTTCGCAAAACCACTCTCACCGGGAACTCCCGCCACCGCGTAGCTCAGGTCTCCGGCGTGGAGCACTGCGAGGCCTCCCGTGGGACGTCGCACCAACTGATACCCCTGCGCCTGATAGCCCTGCAGCTCCGGCGACTCTATGTCCTGAAAGTGTCCGAACGATACAGCGGAAGGGCTCCAGCGGAACAGCCGCAGCGTTGGTGGAATTGCCCTGAGCTTCATCAACCGGTACATGGCCTCGTCGACGGCCATGTTCCAGGTCGGGCTACACGGTCCGGAACGTACCAGCCTCCACTCATGCGTCATCGGATTTCAAGCTCGAAAACCAGTGCGCGGAAGCATCGTCCTTTCACTCGCCTCTCTCGGCATCGACGTATTCGGCATACGCCCTGGAATCCATCAGCGCCTCAAGCGTGACGCTCTCGCTTGGCTGCACACGGGCAACCCAGCCCTCTCCGTACGGGTCTTCATTCATCAGTCCCGGCTCATCCTGAAGTCTCAGATTGGCCGCGCCTATCGTCCCTTTCACCGGCGAATAGACATCAGAGACAGCTTTGACCGATTCCAAGGTGGCGAACGGAGCAGCTTCCTCCGTCTTGTCGCCCTCGCCAGGCAGTTCCACGTAGACGATGTCAGACAACTCCTCGGACGCGTACGACGTGATGCCAATCGTCACCATGCCGTCCTCCAATCTTGCCCACTCGTGTGTCTTCGTGTATCGAACGTCCGTCGGGTACATCGGTTCTCCTCCTTCAGAATCATTGGGCGTCGGTTCGCGTCCCAACAGGCTGTCCCTCTACCTCTTGTTGAACGGGGTCACGAAGGGCATGTCGACCACTTGAGCCCGGACATCCCGGCCTCGGATGGTCACCGCCAGTTCGCTGTCAACACCCGTGTGCGGCAAATCAACCATAGCCATGGCATAGACTTGTTTGAGCGAGGGGCAGTAGTTGCCGGAGCTAACGAAGCCCACAGCCACATCGCCCTTCTTGACCTCCATCCCACTCCTCGCAATACCTCCTGTAGGCACGTGGAGTCCGGTGAGCTTGCGCTTCAGTCCCTCTTGCTTCACCTCGAGAAGAGCTTGCTTGCCGATGAAGTCTTGCTTGTCGAACTTCACCGTCCAGCCCTGTCCCGTCTCCAGCGGGTTGGTATTCTCGTCGATGTCATTGCCGTAGAGCCAGTAGCAGACCTCGAACCTGAGGGTGTCCCTGGCCCCAAGGCCACACGGTCGGATATCGTGCTCCTTGCCCGCATCCAGCAGGCCTCTCCACAGAGCCACGCCGTCCTTTGAATCGCAGAATATCTCGAACCCGTCTTCGCCGGTGTAGCCGGTCCGCGAGACGAGAACACGCTTGTCGAACAGTGTCCCTTCGACAAACTTGAAGCGACTCAACTGAGCCACCGAAATGGGGGCGCGAAAGAGAGGACCAAGTAGTGTCGGCGATAGCGGTCCTTGCAGGGCGACCTCAGCATACTCCCCGCTACGATTCAGCACAGTGATATCGAAGCCCTGGCTATGGTCCCGCACCCAATCGAAGTCCTTCACCGAATACTCCGGGGATGCATTGACCACCAGAAGCACGTGCTCCTCGTTGACGCGGTAGACGAAGATATCGTCAACCTGTCCCCCGTCGGGGTAGCACATCGGAGAGTACTTCACATCACCGTCTCGCATTCCTGAGACCGAATTGGTCACGATGTAGTCAGTGAACCGGAGAGCGTCTTTCCCGTGCAGGTCAATCTCTCCCATATGGCAGACGTCGAAGATGCCCACGCGCTCTCGCACGGCCACATGCTCGTCGATAATGCCCGTGTATCGAACGGGCATGTCGAACCCGTCGAACGGAATCATCTTCCCGCCAAGCGCCAGATGGTCACTGTGCAGCGGCGTTTGTAGTAGTTCCATTGCCTCCTCCCGGCTAGTAGTCAATATCCTCTTCCCTGTAGCTCAATTGGTCCCCCAGACGCAGCTCATCGTCATACGTGAGAATCGGCCGTCTGGCCGCCAGGACGTCATCAGTGCGCCGTATCGGCGTATTGTGTGGAGCACCGGTGAGGAGCTCAGGGTTTGTCTTCGCCTCATCGGCGATTCTCAGCATGACATCGATGAACCCGTCCAGCACCTCCTTGCTCTCAGATTCGGGCGGCTCAATCATCATGGTCTCCTCAGCGTGAGGTGCGAAATGCGGGAAGTAGATGGTTGGCGGGTGGATGCCGTAGTCCATGAGCCGCTTCGCGATGTCAAGTGTCTTGATGCCAAAGCCCTTGTAGTCCCTTCCTGTGACAACGCACTCATGCCCACAGAACCGGTCGTAGGACGGCCGGTACTCCTTCTTGAGCTTGCTCAGGACGTAGTTCGCGTTGATGATGCTGGTCTCCGAAGCCTCATACAGGCCATCCGGTCCCATGGAGAGTATCCACACGTATGCCTTCAGCAGGACGGGGAAGTTAGCCCAGAAGCAGCGTACCCGGCCGATGC
>JAUVYD010000139.1 GCA_030603265.1 Dehalococcoidia bacterium | reverse complement strand
TCATCGTCTCACCGAGTCGATTCTCCGCGGCGAGAAGACAGACGACGCGACACTGGACGAGATTGAACTCCTGCGGCGATTCCTCGAGACGGCTGACTTCGCGCGGCTGAGAGCAGAAAGCGAGAAGGAACTGCACAGCGGACGAGGTGTCACATTCCAGGTATTCCGGACTCATGGCGAGGTCACACAGCGGATGCGGGTGACCTAGGGTTCGAGAAGCACAACCGCGTAGGCTGCCATACCCTCACCACGTCCGATGAAGCCAAGGCCGTCATTCGTCTTCGCTTTGACAGAGACACGCTCCGGGACAACTCCCATCGCTGCGCCGAGCGTCTCCCTCATCTGCCTGATGAAAGGCGAGAGCACCGGGCCCTCCGCAATGACGACCACATCAACATTCGCAACGCTCAGGCCCTTCTCCATCATCATTCCGGCAGCAATCTCCAGCAAGTCGATACTGGAGACGTCCCGGAACCGCGTGTCGCCGCTAGGGAAAAGCGTCCCGATATCCCCGAGACACGCCGCCCCACAAATGGCGTCCACAACGGCGTGAGAGACAAGATCAGCATCGCTCCAGCCATCAAGGCCTCGTGCGCATGGAACCTCGACACCACCAAGAATCAGCCTCCTGCCCTCCACAAGGCGATGGCTGTCGTAGCCTGCTCCGATTCTCATGTGGCATCCCCCCATCGCTCTGCGATTGACCTGGCCAGGAGCAGGTCCTCCGGAGTGGTCACTTTCAGGTTCTGATACGAGCCGGGATACAGGCGGACTGTCCAACCAAGCTCCTCCGCAAGCATGGCATCGTCAGTGACTGTGCTACTCATGCCTGCGTAGGCGTCGCGAATGATGTCCGCGCGAAAGACCTGAGGTGTTTGAACGGCGCGGAGCATGTCGCGTTCGAGCGTCCGCAGGACGTTGTTCGACTCATCCGCCACCTTCACCGTGTCCTTGACCGGTACCGCGGCGATAGCAACCCCGGTCTCCCGCGCCGAGCGGAGTCCCTGTTCCAGGAGTTCCCGGGTCAGGAAGGGGCGGTCACCATCATGCACAATCACCCAGCCCATCTCACCAATGGCTCGAAGCGCGTGCCCAACCGAGTCCTGCCGGCGGTCTCCGCCGAGACAGAACCTGGTCTTGGTCCATCCCCGCGTGCGGCACAGTTCCTCACCAAGAGCGATTGTATCGGGATTGAGGGCAACAACCACATCCGTGACCAGGTCGCAGCGCTCCAGCGTATCTATGCACCACGCCAGCAGGGGTTTCCCGCCCAAGCAGAGAAACAGCTTGTCCTCACCGCGCATCCGTGTGCTACGCCCCGCAGCAGGGACAACCACACCAACCCGTTCCATTGTCAATCCTACGCGCCTGTCTCACCGCTTTCGCGCTCAAACGCGAAAGCAAGCGCCCGGCTGAGTGATGTCGCATACAGCGGCTTTATCCCGGAGACTTCTGAAGGCGGCAGCTTCGCATCATATGGAAGGAGGCAGCTTTCGAAGCCGAGTCGTGCCGCTTCGGCCAGACGCCTCGCGGGCTGGGACACGGCTCTCAACTCACCCCCGAGTCCAAGTTCTCCGAAGACAACGAGTCCTCGCCTGAGAGCCCTGTCCCGCATGCTTGAGACGATTGCCAGCGCCACCCCGAGATCCGCAGCCGGCTCCGAGATTCTCAGGCCACCTGTTACGTTCACAATAATATCCTGATTGGATAGCTTCATCCTGGTTCGCTTCGTCAGGACAGCCGTGATGAGAAGAAGACGGTTGACGTCGAAACCGTTGGCCACGCGCCTCGGCGGTCCAAATCCTGAGGGGGTGCTGAGAGCTTGTATCTCCGCCAGGAGCGGTCGACTGCCTTCCAGCACGGGCACAACCACGGACCCGCTGGCTTCGTCCCTGTCTCTGCCGACAAAGATGCTGGACGGATTGTCGACCTCGGCCAGGCCGCTGGAAACCATCTCGAAGACACCGAGTTCGTCAGTGGAGCCAAACCGGTTCTTGGCGCTTCGAACCAGCCGGTACGCACTGTGCCTCTCGCCCTCCATGTAGAGGACGACATCCACGATATGCTCGAGGGCTCCGGGACCCGCGATGGAACCATCTTTCGTGACGTGCCCCGCCATGAGAACAGGGATAGAACGCTGCTTCGCGAACCTCATGAGGGCAAGCGTGCTCTCACGAACCTGGCTCAGGCTACCCTGCGCACCGGGAACGCCATCCACGTACATGGTCTGGATTGAGTCAACGATGACCATCGCCGGCGTCATCACCGACAGGTGGCTGAGGACAGCATCAAGGTTCGTCTCCGGCAGGAGGATGATGTTCTCGCCCGATACGCCGAGCCGGATGGAGCGAAGCCTCACTTGCTGCGAGGATTCCTCGCCCGATACGTACACGACCTGGCTGCCATCGTGCGCCATTCGGGAGCAGATCTGGAGAAGAAGCGTTGACTTGCCGATGCCCGGTTCCCCTCCGAGCAGCACGAGCGACCCGGGCACAAGCCCCCCGCCAAGAACCCTGTCGAACTCGGAGATGCCCAGGCTCAGACGCGGGGTGGAATCCAGGACTACCGCGGCAAGCTCCTCAGGACTTGCGCTGTTTGAAAGAGAGCGCAGGCCAGAGGACGGACGGCGCTCAACGGAGACAGGTTCGAAGCTATTCCAGCTTTCGCAGCCAGGGCAACGCCCGAGCCATCTCAGGCTCTCGCGACCACACTGCTGACAGATAAATATCTGCTTGAGCTTGCCCTTGTCGCGATTCTCAGGCGTCACACTCGGTGTCTGGCGAGTCTATGACACAGCTTCCCGGACAAGAGGGCGCATGACAAGCTGATCATCCTCGCAGTCGATTTCCACGGCGTCTCCGGACTGGAACTCACCACGCAGGATTGCGTCGGAGAGCTGGTCCTCAAGCATGGTCTGAATAAGCCGACGCAGCGGCCGGGCCCCGAATACCGGATCATAGCCCTTGGTGCCCAGCAAGTCCTTCGCCGCATCCGATACCTCGATGGTGATGTTCTTTTCCTTCAGCGCCGCAGCCACCTGGGCAAGCATGAGGTCGACAATCTCGCGAAGCTCTTCCCTGCCCAGAGAATGAAACACAACGGAAGCGTCAAGTCGGTTGAGGAACTCGGGGCGGAACCTGTTCTTCAACTCCGTGAGAACCCGGTCCTTCATCTTGTCGTAGTCCTGCTGCTGCTTCTGAGCCCCGTCGGAATGAGTCGGGAAACCGATGTTCATGTCCTTGCGAATAAGCTCCGCACCGACGTTGCTTGTCATGATGATGATGCTGTTCCGGAAGTCCACCTTCCGCCCCTTGGCATCGGTGAGATGGCCATCGTCGAAAATCTGCAGCAGGATGTTGAACACGTCGTAGTGGGCCTTCTCGATCTCGTCGAGCAGGATGCAGCAGTACGACTTGCGGCGAACCGCCTCGGTGAGTTGACCACCATCGTCATAGCCGACATAGCCCGGTGGCGCGCCGACGAGCCGTGCAACAGTATGGCGCTCCATGAATTCAGACATGTCCAGGCGGATGAGGGCATCCTCGGCGCCAAACATGAACTCGGAGAGTGCCCTCGCGAGCTCGGTCTTGCCGACACCGGTCGGCCCCAGGAAGATGAAGACACCGATCGGGCGCCTCGGATCCTTCAGGCCGGCCCGGGCACGACGGACAGCCCTGGCAATCGTCGTGACTGCCTCACCCTGGCCGATTATGCGCTTGTGAAGGGCATCTTCCATCTGTAGCAGCCGGGAACTCTCATCAGAACTCAGGCGCACAACAGGAATGCCCGTCCACATGCTGACGACCTCGGCCACATCATCCTCGCCGACCTCGGGTTTCTCCGTCGCACGCTGAACCTGCCACTCCTGCTCAACGGTGGTTACTTTGTCCATGAGTTGGAGTTCGCGCTCGCGCAACTCGCTCGAGTATTCGTACTGCTGTGAGGCAATGGCCGTCTCTTTCTCACGCCTGAGGCTCTCCAACGCCTTGCGAGCTTCGGTGAGTCCGATAGGAGCGCTGCCGCGCCGTATGCGGACACGAGAGCTCGCTTCGTCAATGACGTCAATGGCCTTGTCCGGCAGAAAGCGGTCAGCGATGTAGCGCGAGGCAAGAGATGCGGCGCTACTGAGCGCGTCATCGGAGATAGTCAGTTGATGAAAGTCCTCGTAGCGGGACCTTACGCCATGCAGTATGCCGAGCGTCTCCTCAACAGTCGGCTCAGCAACCAGAACCGTCTGGAACCTGCGTTCGAGAGCCGGATCCTTCTCAACGTACTTGCGGTAGTCGTTGAGAGTTGTTGCGCCAATGCACTGCAGCTGTCCACGAGACAACGCAGGCTTGAGCATGTTGGAGGCATCGACCGCACCCTCGGCAGCACCCGCCCCAACGATAGTATGCATCTCGTCGATGAAGAGAACGCAGTTGCCCGACGCCTTCTCCTCCTCAATGACCTTCTTCATGCGCTCTTCGAATTCGCCACGGTATTTGGTGCCAGCGACGAGCGAGCCGATGTCGAGGGCGACAATCCTCTTTCCCTGGAGAACCTCCGGAACATCTCCCTCCACCACTCGCTGTGCAAGGCCCTCGACTATTGCGGTCTTTCCGACTCCCGGCTCGCCTATGAGTGCCGGGTTGTTCTTCGTGCGCCGGCTCAGAATCTGAATAACTCGCTCGATCTCCTTCGTGCGCCCGATGATTGGATCGAGCTTGCCCGAACGTGCAAGCTCGGTAAGATCAGTGCCAAGCTGGTCGAGGGTAGGGGTCTTGCTCGCCGTCCGATTGGTCCGTGCACGGACGACATCGTGCCGCATCACCTGGGCGGCCTCTTCGCGGGCGCGCTCGAGCGTGATACCGAAGGTCTCCAGCACGGTACAGGCCACGCCTTCCTTGCCACCAAGCAGG
>JAUVYD010000119.1 GCA_030603265.1 Dehalococcoidia bacterium | reverse complement strand
GGTTTCAAGAGAAGGGTGGGGCGCCTAGGCGGCGTCCCTCATTTTCTGAGTTGCCTCACGAATCTCCTCGACCGAGGCTTCTTCCTCGACTGTCGAGAGGTCGCCGAGGTCCTGGCCCGTCAGGAGGGCCTTCATCACCCGCCGCATGATCTTGCCGCTCTTGGTCTTTGGCAGCATGCTGACGAACTTGATATCCCCGATGACAACGATAGGACCCATCGTCTTCCTGACGTGGGCGATGAGCTCCTTCTTAAGCTCGTCGCTGGGCTCGTATCCCTTGGTCAGCACGACAAAGGCGCTCGCGACTTCACCCCGGAGCTCGTCCGGAACACCCGAGACACCTGCCTCCACAACCGCCGGATGTGCGACAAGTGAGCTCTCAACCTCAACGGTGCCGATCCTGTGGGCGGCTATCTTGATGACCTCGTCCGCACGACCGAAGAACCAGATGTAGCCATCCTCGTCCTTCGCCGCAGAGTCACCCGCGTAGTACATGCCCTTCGTTCCCTCTTTGGTCTCCCAGTAGTCAGCCTTGTAGCGCTCGGAGTCGCCCCAGAGGGTGGAGGTGAGGCCGGGGAACGGCTTCTTGATGACGAGCACTCCCTTCTCCATGGGCTCGCAGACGTGACCGTCCTTGTCATCCACAACGTCCGCAATGAGACCCGGCACGGGAATGGCCGCTGAGCCAGGCTTGATCGGGGCTATCGCGATGCCGTACGGGTTGCCGATGATGGGGCCGCCGGTCTCGGTCTGCCACATGTGGTCGATGACAGGGATAGCGCCGCCGAACACGTCGTTCTGCAGCCACTCCCAGGCTGCGGGATTGAGCAGCTCGCCTGCGCAGAACACGCGCTCGACAGAACTCAGGTCATGCTTCAAAGCATGCTCGATGCCGAGCCGCTTCAGGCCGCGGATGCCGGTCGGAGAGAACCACAGGCCCGTAGCCTTGTTCCTCTCGATGAGGTCCCACCACATGTCCGGTCTCGGATAGTCAGGCGTTCCCGAGAAGAGGATGGAGGTGCAACCCACCAGCAGTGGACCATACACGTTATAGCTATGCCCGACTATCCATCCGATGTCGGACGTGCAGAACCAGACATCGTCCGGCTGCAGGTTATAGATCCATTTGGCCATGGAGTAGATGTAGAGCTGGTAGCCGCCATGACGCTGAACGGTCACCTTGGGCTTCGCCGTTGTTCCCGACGTGGGCATGACGAAAAGGACATCGTCCGACTCCATGGGAACGACATCCGGACTCTGGCCCTCAGCCTTCGCGAGGAACTCGTCCCACGTGATATCGCGTCCTTCCTTCATCTTCACGTCCACCGTGCCGGTCTTCAGAACAACGACGCTCTTGATCTGTGATTCATCGTCAAGAAGCTCTATCGCCTCGTCGACCATGACCTTGAGCGGAATCGGCTTGCCTCTCCTGCTGCCTGCGTCCTGGGCAAAGATGTACTTCGCGCCGGTCAGTGACAACCTGTCGACAACTGCGCCCGGCGAGAACCCCGCAAAGATGGCCATGTGAATCGCTCCTATGCGTGCGCAGGCGAGCATTATCACGGCAGCCTCAATGCCCATGGGCATGTAGAGGGCAACCCGGTCGCCCTTCTGGACGCCCAGCCCTCGAAGCGCAGCCGCATACTGCTTGACCATTTCCAGCAGCTGCATGTAGGTCACCGTGCGGATCACTCCGGTGTCTCCATCTTCGGCGATGAAGGCGGCCTTCGTGCCATAGCCCTGCTCAACCTTGTAGTCAACACAGCTATAGCAGATATTGGTGAGACCTCCAGTGAACCAGCGGAATGTCGGGTATTCCCACTCCAGGACGGTGTCCCACTCCTTGAACCAGTAGATATCGTCCATCGCCGCGATTGCGGCGTCCTCCCAGAACCCCTCGTAGTCCTCCTCCGCCCCCTTCATGAAGCCCACCACTTGTGGTGGAAGTAGGTGCGTCATATTGTCTCTGTCTCCTTTTCTCACAGGGCACGCGCGTGCCCCGCCTTGACTTCCCTCAGGGATAGCTCCGCAATTGTAGCAACCGCCTCTTGCATTATCAACGAAGCTGGACAGCCGGAAGAGGGGTGCCTGAGACGAGGGGGCTCCGGACGCAACGTGGCTCACGAACGCGGAAGGGGCGTCGGAGTGCTACCGCGAGCGCCCGCGGCGCCTGCCCGCAGAGGACAGCAGCCAGAGGAGCACGACCACCAGGAAGAAAGGCGACACCGGAAGCACGAAGCCCCCGCTGGTCCTTCGTGAGACCGTGGCCACAGGCCTGTCGGGCGGACCTGGGCTCGCCAGGCCTTCATCCACAAGCTCATGCGCAAGCAGCTCGACGCCCATGTACTGCTCGGGCATCCACCCGAACGGGTTGTTGCCACCCGTTGCCTCCGCCCAGACCCATCCGGTCTCGCCGTTCAAGGTCAGCACCCGGTTCGCCCGGTCGTAGTCCTGACAATACACCAGCGCCGCCGCATGGTCAGGCGCCAGGACGACCGCCGAGCGCATGCCCGCCCCCAGGTACATCACGCCGAGCAGGACCGCGTAGTCCTCGCAGTCGCCATACGCCACGCCGTCTTCGTCGACGATTGCCAGCATCTCATCGGCGTTCTGTGCAAATTCGACATAGCCGAACTGACTGCGGTCCGACGTGTAGCGGACGTTGTCACGAGCGTACGCGAATATGGCTTCAGCCCGTCGCTCAAGGTCCGGATACTCCTGTCCGAACTGGAGCCCCCGCAGATACGCACGGTTTGCGTTGTCGCCCAGGCTCTCCGCAGCGATGACCGGGTCGAATCCGCCGCCCACGTACTGAAAGAAGCCGTCCGGCCCGTCGCCTCGCGTGCGGCATATGTCCCAATCGTCGTAGATGTCGGCTCCGCCCTCGTAGAAGTTGCCTGTCGGAATCGCCAGCACAACGAGAGGGCAGAGGAAGCAAAGGCACACCAGGCACAGCACGACACGTGCCACGCGCGACGCCACAGGTCTACAGCGGCATGCTGAGTGCGCCATGGAGTATGAGCCCGAAGAACACGAGGTATCCGAAGACGTATATGCCGACGGCAATGGGGTCGTCGTCAACGCAACAGAAACGTATGCGCGGTGTGAGCCTGTCGACGATACGGAGCAAGAGTATCCCCAGGAGCAGGCTCACGAAGAAGCTCACGGCGATGAGACTGAGCCGTGCCGGGTCCACAAGACTCCGCAATACTCCCGCGCCGATAAGAACGGGCCCGGTGACCACGCCATGGATAACCAGGCCAATCATTATCATGAATCCGCCCACGAAGAGGCCGACAGCCACGGGATGCTCTCCGATGCGCTGACGCTGACGGATGCCGGGCGTGAGGGCATCGAGAACCATGATGCCCAGCCAGCCAAGGAGCGAGGCTATGAACGCCAGGAAAGCCGTCCTGCCAACCCACAGCAGGACAATCTGATAGAAGGCAACGTCGGAGCCCATCAGTACCCGTGGATGAGCCGCTGCAGCTGGTCCGGGTCGCTGCTCTTCCTCGCGGCTTCCTCAGCAGTAATCTCCCGAGTGTTCACCAGGTGCGCGAGCGCCTGGTTGAGCGTCTGCATCCCCTCCCTGTTGCCCAGTTGCAGCACACTCGGCAGTTCATATGTCTTGTTCGTCCTGATGAGGTTCCTGACAGCTCCGTTCGCAAGGAGTATCTCGAATACGCCCACACGGCCCTTGCCGCCTGCCCGCGGCACGAGAGTCTGTGAGAGCACCCCTTCGATGACCTGCGAAAGCTGTAGACGTATCTGGTGCTGGTGCTCGGGAGGGAAGGAGTCGATGATGCGGTCGACAGTCTGGACCGCGTCAACCGTATGCAGCGTGCCCATGACCAGGTGTCCCGTCTCGGCAGCCGTTATCGCCGTTGATATGGTGTCGAGGTCGCGCATCTCGCCCACGAGAATGACATCAGGGTCGTGACGCAGTGCGTGTTTCAAAGCATTTGCAAACGATCTGGTGTCATCGCCCAGGTCCCGCTGGGCGATGAGGCATTTCTTGTTGTGGTGCAGAAACTCGACCGGGTCTTCGATGGTGATGACATTCCGTGCTTCGAGCTCGTTGAGATAGTCAATCATGGCAGCGAGAGTCGTGCTCTTGCCGCTGCCCGTGGGACCGGTCACAAGAACGAGCCCCCGAGGCTTCATGATGAGAGACTTGCAGACGTCGGGCAAGCCGAACTCCGAGATGGTCGGAATCGTAAACGGTATGCGGCGGAAGGCGATGCTCATCGTCCCACGCTGCTGCATCACGTTGACGCGGAAGCGCGCGAGTCCCGGAACGCTGTACGCGAAGTCGAGTTCCAGTTCATCGTAGAAGCGCTCGCGCTGCGACTCACTCGTAATCTGCCGGAACGTTTCCTCTATATCCGTGGGTCCCATTCGTGGCAGGCCGTCGATTGCGAGCAGCTCCCCATCAACCCGGAGCATGGGCGGCGCAGGCACACGAAGGTGCAGGTCCGATGCATCCCTTTCCGCCATCAGGCGCAGTAGTTCCTTCACATTCATCTGCCGCCCTCCCTGGCTCTCCGTCATGGCAGCCTAATAGTAGCCGAAGCCGCCGCGCCTGTAAACGCGGACTACTCCCCCAGAACGAACTCGCCCGACTCAAGCATCCCCAGGACGCAGTCCACGACTTCCGGATCGTAGCGCGTCTCACGCCCGGCAATACTCTCGGCAACCACTTCCCTCTTCCCCAGACCACGCCTGTAAGGCCTGTTCGCCCCCATCGCTTCCACAACGTTACAGACGCTGAGTATCCGGTCTTCCATGGAGAGTGCGTCGCCCGAGAGGCCCTGCGGATACCCCGATCCGTCGAGCAGCTCGTGATGATGCCTCGCCAGCAGCAGCACGACAGGTGGAAGACCGGCGTCGCGCAGAATCTCGTAGCCTGCCTCAGGATGCGTCTGTACCAGTTCAAACTCCTCTTCACTCAGTCTGCCCGGCCTGGTGAGGATAATCTCAGGCACGGCGATCTTGCCCACATCGTGCAGGAGCCCTCCCAACCTCAGCCACCACAGGCGCTCGGCGGACAGCCCCAGCCGGGAGCCCACCTGCACGACAAAGTCCGCCACACGTCTCAGGTGATTGGTCGTGCACGGATCGCGCGAGGCCATCGCGCGCGTGAGCGTCTCCGCCAGATTGAGAAACCCCTCCCATTCTTGCTCTTCCGGGCGATTCCCGCCTGACGGCTCACGCCCCGGGGCAGGGCCACCGGTCTCTGCAGTCCGCTCCACCTCCATAGTGTCATCGGCGCCGACAGGCCCCACGTACGACGGGCTCCTCTCTTCTCCTGGTACGCCCCCACCAGTACCACCATCGCCCTCGCCACGAGGGAACGCGCCGCTCTCAACGACCTTGAGTGTCGCCTCG
>JAUVYD010000099.1 GCA_030603265.1 Dehalococcoidia bacterium | reverse complement strand
AAACAGTGGTACCACAGCTACTGCGGAGGCTACCACCCCACGGCCTACGACGTAGGACTTGGCCGATACGACTACACCGTCGAAGTGAATGCGATGCTGAGGCGCTTTCATCATCCCTACGTTCTGCGCAGGGGAGTGGTTGAGCGTGTCGATTCACAAGTCATGGAATCCAGGTTCGCCACGGTGGACTTCAGGACTGAGGATGCGCACCTGTTGAGTCTTCTCCACAGGGCACTGGAGGCCTTCCGAGATCGATCCGGAGGGAGAAAAATGGAGGGGCTGAATTGCATCGTTGATGCCTACGAACGGGTCAAGACACTCGAGAACACCGACAAGAAGACGAGCGTCAAACAGGTACTCGCTAGGCTATCGGAATCGACCGACATCTGTTCACATTTCGACCAGCACCTCCGCAGACTGACCGAACTCGCCAATACCTACACAATCCGGCACCACGAGACCGACAAGATAGTCCTGAAGGACGAGGCTCTGATCGAGTATCTCTTCTACAGCTACTACACATTGGTGGTCTTCATCCTGCAGAAGTACGAGTGCGTCAAGGTGGAAACCCGTCAACAGGAGCCGTAGTTACGTACGTACTGGTCAACAGAAGCCTGTGAAGTGCAGCCATGGGGCGAACCGCAACACCGCCAAAGGGCTACGGCTCAGACCGCTACACGGTGGATGCGAGGGTGGTCGTAGAGTGGGGCTTGCTGGGCCCGATGGCGGATCCTCGAGCAAGAAGTCCAATCCCGTGTCTTGACCGTACCATACTAGTCTCTCCAGGGTTCTCCGGCGCTGTCTATCTCTGTCATTAGCCGGATGGTCTCCTTCAACGCGACTACCACCTTCTGATAGTGCGTGAGGTCATCGTAGGTGAGTGTCCTGCCTTTGCGGTCCTTGAGCCACTTCTGTGCCACTTGGTAGCCGCCGATGTGGAAGGCCCAGACGTCTGGCGAAACGCCCTCGAAGTATTGTGTCGCATTGACGTACACACGCCGTGTCTCTTCAACGTAGCCCATCTTCTCCACGACATTCGAACCCGACACTGGATACGTGGTGATGAGGTTTGCCAGCAGTGGCGACTCCATGAGGTGAAGAGAAACGAGCTCCGCCCCCTTCGCCACCAGCGTCTTGAAGAGCGCCCTGTCCGCGGTGAGCGGCACCCGCGGGAAATCCCTCTTCAGGTACTCGCCGTAGCGCTCACGGTAGGCTGGGGAGTGGAACACCGCATAGGCGTAGGCGAACACATCTTCCGGGCCGAAGGTCTCCGCCAAGTCTCCCTTCCCAACCTCAATGAACCGCAGCCCGAGAGCCCGAGAGACGGCAGAGATGAACGCCGGACTCAGATTCGGGCGACGAATCCCTTCGTTCAATACCATTTCTCCCTCAGCACGGTACAGGTAGAGCGGGAAGACTGACTCCCCTCCCCTATTGTCGGATCTGATCACGCCATCAGACACCAGGTGCTTGGTCGCATAGAAATACGACGCGGTGTCGCCAATCATTTGACGCCGTGAAACCAACCCAACGTTGTGACCTTCCAGCATGTGCCGCATCACCTCCTGACGAGGCCTACAATGGAACCCACGCGAGCGACCGGTGTAGTACGTGTACCTGACGTCGAAGGGGCGATAGAGGATGGGCACTGTGCGCTCAGCGCTCAGCCCGGAATCACGCAGGTCCCGCTGCGCCAGCGACACCTGCCAGTCCTCCGCATCCTCACCCAGGCCATACGACGCGCGTGCCTCGTCCACCGAGAGCCGGACAAATCTCCTGACGGTCTCTTCCACTTCCCAACGTGTCCAGTGAATGGTCAATCTGTCCCTCGCCGTGACCACGCCGACGCTGTTGACCGGAAAGATGTCGGTCACTTTCCACCCTCTCTGGTACTCAGCCAGCAGTTCTTCCTGTGAAGGCACGAATAGATAGGACGGACTCGCGGGCGTGAGCTCGACCCACTCGGTTGTCTCAATATCGCTCTCGGCTAGGTAGCTGTACTTGGCTTGTCGCAGCCCCCATAGGTCGGCATAGTGAACCTTTGCAGGGCCGAACTCGCCCTGCCCTTTCACGAAGATGCCGATGGCGACGCCCTGCTGGATATCAAACACGTTTTCATCCTTGCCGTTGCCAGGAGCAGCCGGATTCCTGGCATTGCCGTGCAGGTTGAGTATGTAGATGGCGCTGAAGCTCTGCACAAGCGACTGGCGCATTCCACGAAACGTAGTGCTGTCTAGGTAAGAGTGATTGGTGATGAAGCCAAGGATACCCTGACCGGTGCGCTCGATGCGCCGCTGGCCGAAGGCAATAAACTTCACGTAGTCATCCTGGAGCCACTTGGGGTTCTTCTCGCCCAGCGGCCGATCATCCACGGTCTTGTACCGCTCAACAAGCTGCCGTGCCCACTCGCCCTTGTTCGCCGAGTGGCCGGAGTACGGCGGATTTCCGAGCACCACCATGATGGGTTTCTGTTTCTTGACCTCGGCGGCTGCATTTGCCTCTTCGGTTATCCAGCAGGCGAACAGCGTCTCAGCCCGTTTGACCGCTTCGTCCAGCGTGTTGGTGAGGTAGACACCAATCCGCTGATCACTCCCAGACTGGTATCCGGTCTGCTGCAACTGCAGCGCCAGCTTCAGATGCGCTACCGCGTACGGCGCCATTAGCAATTCGAAGCCGAAGAGGCGCGGCAACAGCTTCTCGCTCACGTAGTCGTTCCACAGTCCTTGTTGTCCCCGACGAACGAATGACTCGTGGATTTCCTCGATCACAATGTAGAGGAAAGTGGCGGTACCGACAGCCGGGTCGAGGACAAGAGTCTCGCCGTCTGCCAGTCCCTCTGTCTTGCCGAACACATTCTTCAGCAAGCGGTCAATTGAGCGCACGATGTACGAGACGACAGGCGTCGGAGTGTAATACACCCCACGCATTTCGCGTATCTTCTGGTCGTATTCCTTCAAGAACGTCTCGTAGAAGTGCACCACAGGGTCTTCCCTGGCGGTACGCTTGCCGAAGTCCTGAAGGACGGCTGCCATGTCCGCCTGGGCAAGTAGCTGTGTGAGGTCGTCAACGATCCAGGCGATTCGGTCATCAAGGTCGGGTCCGGCGATATGGTTGAAGAGCGCGCGTAGGAAAGGATTGGTCCGGGGCAACAGATAGGCCGCGTTCTGGCGGGTGAAGTCACTGCCAGCGCAGTCCGTGCAACGGGCGGCAAAGAGACCGTAGGCGCTGGTCTGAGCATACATGTCGGCAAACTGCTCGACAGAGAGACCCGGAATGAGGTTGTCGCGGAAGGCACGGAACTGGGCGTGCAGGCCGCCATCTTCCAGTTCCCTTTCGAAGGCATTCACGATGAGGTCGCGAATCATGTGCGCCAAGCGCGCCATGCGCCGGGCAAGTTCTCGGGGCGTGCCGACTCCAGCCGCCCGGTGCGACAGAAACGCTTGCAGGAGTGAAACCACCGCTCCCTTTCCGGCTGTGTCTCGAACGATGCGCCCGTCAGGTGCGACGGTCCCAAGGCGCGCAGTCAGGCGACGTTCTCCGTCCACATACCAGCGGAACTCAAGGTAGTCTGTGAGGACAAGGTTGGTGAGAGAGGAGAGGTAGCGCCACAGCTGGTCTGACTTCTCGGCTTCGTCGAGACTCCTGCCCATGTCTTTGGCCTCGACGTAGCCGACTGTGGCCGCACCCTTGACAACGACGAAGTCGGGAGCGCCGCACGAAATGCGGTTGGGCTCGTTTACGGCGTCGATGCCATCATCCAAGCTCTCAATCAAGGCCTCCAGCGCTGCTCTGTGAGTGTGCTCAGTGGCATTGCCGAGAGCGAGCTCTCTCGCGATACGTTGCAGGTAGTTGTCAAATGGCTTCACTTCAGCGCTCTATCTTCGCCCTACGCGCAGGTGTTTCAGCTCGCAGTCTGGTGCGACATTCGCAGCACTTGGGCCCTCGCCGATTCAGGGCGTGAGTTCCGCAGGCCACGCTCATCATCAGTGGGATTATACCTATGCGGTGATTACAAAGTAAGACCCTGCGCTTGAGCGATACTCTGTTCGGTGCTTGGGAATCCGGGGGACACCATACTCATCTCTGTTCTTGGGATTCTCTCCCGTTCCCTTTGGCTTCAGATGGCGACCAGGTTCTCTCTCAGACGTCTCGACAAATGCCGAGGAACCTTCGGCGCTAGGAGCCTGTCGGAATAACCACACTGACGGAGAGACTACGCAGAGTACGGCAGAATTGGTGCGCCACTTCACGAAGGCCGGGGTGCGCATCCATCTCAACTGCGCCCCTTGGCCGAGCTGCTCCCTTCGTACCAATGCCGAGGGGATCGTTTCTCCGACAGGCTCCTAGTGTGGGGCTGTGCGAGTTGAAGGAGTGTGGAAGGGAACAACCTCACATCCCACGCCCGGTACCCCGGGCAGCCATGCGCGGTTGGCCCCTGCAGCGGGACTGCCGCAACGTTCCGTGGAACACTACCTTGAAAACGGGCGGTTCTTGAAGCGCCTTTGCATCAGACCACATGCGTCCTCCTCTGGCAGCGGGAATTCTCACAGGCCGGGCTCCGGAAGGGATGTGTGAGAGAATCTATGAGTAGTGTAGTATTGGCGCCATGCCGCCCGTCATCGCTGTGATAGGGGGGTCTGCCTGCTCCCCTCAGGAAGAGGCGCTTGCGGAGGAAATCGGCTCTCTGCTGGCCGGGCGCGGAGCCGTAGTAGTGTGTGGAGGTCTTGGTGGAGTGATGGAGGCCGTGTGTCGCGGGGCGCGTTCCCGCGGAGGGTTCACGGTGGGCATACTGCCGGGGAATGACAGACGCTCCGCCAACGAATGGGTGTCGCTGCCGGTAGCGACAGGTGTCGGCCAGGCCCGGAACATGGCGGTCGTACGGTCGGCTCAGGCCGTGATTGCCGTTGGGGGCGCGTACGGCACGTTGGCCGAGATGGCCTTTGCCCTTGACTCAAACATCCCGGTTGTCGGCATCGGCTCGTGGCGTCTTGCGCAGGGCGGCACGGGCCCCAATCCGGTGGCCGAAGCGGCCACTGCCGAGGAGGCCGTGGATCTGGCCTTGAGTTTTGCGGACGGAAAGGAGTAACTGACTGTGAGTTTACTTGAGAGAACCGCACGAATAGCTGAAGTGAGGGCAAGAGAGATACTGGACTCTCGCGCCAATCCTACGGTGGAGGTGGAAGTCTGGACCGAGAGCGGGTGCAGCGGCATCGCCGCAGTGCCGTCGGGCGCGAGCACAGGCGCCTATGAGGCCGTTGAACTCAGGGACGGGGACCCGGCGCGTTTCGGTGGAAAGGGAGTTCTTCTTGCTGTGCAGAACGTGGCCGAGCGCATCGCGCCTGAGCTGCGAGGCCTCTCAGTGCTGCAGCAGTCCGCTGTCGACAAGCTCCTTATCGACCTTGATGGTACGCCGAACAAGTCGAGCCTGGGCGCCAACGCGATGCTGGGCGTCTCGATGGCCACGGCGAAAGCTGCTGCGGCGCTTCTCGAGATTCCTCTCTACCGCTACCTTGGTGGAGCCGGGGCAACGCTTCTGCCCGTGCCGATGCTGAACGTCTTCAACGGCGGCAAGCATGCGATGGGCTCGACCGATTTTCAGGAATACATGATTGTGCCCGTTGGCGCCGCGACCTTCTCCGAAGGGCTGCGAATGAGTTGCGAGGTCTATCATTCCCTTAGGGGTGTACTTCATTCGAAAGGACTGGGCACGACTGTCGGCGACGAGGGAGGCTTCGCCCCCGCAGTCTCGTCGAACAGCCATGCTGCCGACCTGATTCTGGAGGCCATCTCACTCGCTGGTTACCGTCCGGGCGAGGACTTCGTGCTCGCACTCGATCCTGCGGCATCGAGCTTCTTCAAAGATGGAGAGTATCTGCTGGAGCGCGACGGGCGCAAGCTCAGCTCCACAGGGATGGTTGAACTGTACGCCAAGTGGGTGACAGACTACCCGATAATGAGCATCGAGGACGGGCTTGCCGAGGAGGACTGGGACGCCTGGCGCATGCTCAACACGAGGATCGGCCGTCGCGTCCAACTGGTCGGCGACGATCTCTACGTCACCAACATGGAGCGTCTTGAGAAG
>JAUVYD010000153.1 GCA_030603265.1 Dehalococcoidia bacterium | reverse complement strand
CCTGAGGCCAACGAGGAGATGTTCAGGATTCGTGAGAAGGTGTACCGCTACTGCGAGGCCTTCAAGGCTGAGTTCGGCAGCACGATGTGCGGCGACATCCGCCCACTGATAATGGGCAGGGACTACGACACCATGAAGGCTGACGAACGGCGACAGTTTCTTGAGGATGGTGGCAGGAAGAAGTGCCGCATTCCCCCTGAGGCCGCCGCGCGGATAGCCGCTGAAATAATGCTCGAGGACGAGGACTAGAGGGCGAATCCCCGGTGTCTCATTCAGAGGCGCCGCCCTCAAGACGATGGTGGAATGCTGGTTCGTGTGCTGCAAGCGCGCGACACGGCTCCCTCGGCCCGGGGACACAACTCGCCAGGAGTGATTGCTGATTGCTAAAAACACATAGTTGCGGAGACCTTCGGAGCACGCATGTCGGAGAGACGGTCTCTCTTGCCGGCTGGGTTCACCGCCGCCGTGATCATGGCGGTGTGGTGTTTATCGACCTGCGCGACAGTAGCGGAATCGTGCAGGTAGTCTTCGACCCGGAGCGTTCAGACTGCCCTGACGAAGTCGTACATTCACTCCGGGCGGAGTATGTGATTCGTGTTTCCGGCAACGTGGTGGCCAGGCCGACAGGGACGGAGAAGCCCGGGATTGCCACAGGCTTGGTGGAAGTGGTTGTGTCGGAGGTGGAGGTCCTGAATGACTCGCCGACACCGCCGTTCTATATCAACGAGGATGTGGAGGTGGATGAGAACCTGCTCCTTCGCTACAGGTATCTTTATCTTCGACGCCCGCGCATGCAGGCGAATCTCGTCTTGCGACACCGCATGGTCAAGTTCATCAGGGACTTCCTTGACAGGCAAAGGTTCCTCGAGATTGAGACACCGATACTCATCAAGAGCACTCCCGAAGGGGCCCGCGACTACCTCGTGCCAAGCAGGGTGAATCCTGGCAAGTTCTACGCACTGCCGCAGTCGCCCCAGCAGCTCAAACAGATACTGATGGTCGGCGGACTGGAGCGCTATTTTCAGATTGCGCGTTGCTTCAGAGACGAGGACCTGAGAGCTGATCGCCAGCCCGAGTTCACACAGCTTGACCTCGAGATGAGCTTTGCCGAAGAGGAAGACATTCTCGACCTCATGGAACGCATGACGGTAGAGCTGATGCAGACTGTGCGGCCGGAGGCGAAGTTCCCGCTGTCCATTCCCCGGCTGACCTATGCCGAGGCCATGGCTCAGTACGGTACCGACAAGCCTGACATGCGCTACGGCATGAAGGTGGTAGACATCAGCGACCTTGCCGGGCAGACAGGCTTCGGCATATTCCGGTCGGCACTCGAGTCCGGTGGCGTCGTAAGGGGCATCGCCGTTCCCGGATGTGCCGGCTACTCGAAGAGCCAGTTGACTGAGTTGATAGCGCGCGCGAGCGCCGCAGGCGCACGGGGACTGATGACGGTGTCGGTTATAGACGCGTCCATGGGTGACGAGGGCATCAAGTCGGTTCTCAACAAGCACGTCACCGGGGAGCAGATGACGGAGATACTGGCTCGCTTTGGCGCCGGGAGTGGCGACCTTATACTGCTGGTCGCGGACCAGGAGGCCACCGCGTGCAAAGTGCTGGACAGCCTGCGCAGAGAGATGGCGCATCGTCTCAAGATGGCAGACCCGGACGTCTTCGCTTATGTCTTCGTACTTGGCTTCCCTCTATTTGACTGGAACCAGGAAGCCAACCGGTGGGACTCAATGCACCACCCGTTCACTGCTCCAAGGGAAGAGGACATCCGTCTCCTGGACACGGACCCCGGGTTGGTGGGAGGCAGGCATTACGACCTGGTGTGCAACGGGAGCGAACTAGGCAGCGGCAGTGTCAGGATTCACCGTCGAGCCCTCCAGGAGAAGGCGTTCGCCCTTCTCGGCTATACCGGAGAGCAGGTCGAGGAACGTTTCGGCTTCTTCCTGCGGGCGCTCGAGTACGGTGCGCCGCCACACGCGGGCATCGCGCTGGGCATCGACCGTATCGCGATGCTTCTGGCAGGGGAAGAGAGCATCCGCGAGGTCATCGCCTTCCCGAAGAATCAGAACGCCGTTGACCTCATGCTCGACAGTCCCTCGTCCGTTGACCCGGGGCAACTCGACGAGCTCAACTTATCGCTGAAGCGACAGATCATAGACAGGACATAGCAGCATGAAAAGCACCGCGAAAGAAATCGAACACCGACAGGTAGAGATTCACATTGAAGCCGAGCAGCAGGAATATGATGTCGCCCAGGCAGAGGCATTCAAGCAGCTGTCCCGCAAAACCAACGTGCCCGGATTCCGGAAGGGCAAAGCGCCACGGCACATGCTGGAGCAGTACATAGGGAGGGAGGCCCTCGTCGACGAGGCCATTGAGCACATCCTCCCTGGCCTTTATGAACAGGCTCTTGAGACACACGACATCCATCCTGTTGCCATGCCCCGTATCGAGTTGGAGCAGCGGGAGCCTCCGACATTCAAGGCCACCGTGCCGCTCGAACCACAGGTGAAGCTCGGAGACTACAGGTCCGTCAGGGTGAAAGCGGAAGAGGTGGACGTCACCGACGAGCACGTGCTCGCCGCGCTCGAGCGAATCCGCGAGAGCCAGGCTGCCCTGGAACCGGTAGAACGCCCGCTGGCGTTCGGCGATTTCTCGACGCTGGATGTCAAGGCCACAGTTGACGACCAGCCGTTCCTTGATCACAAGCAGGTGACTTACGAGGTAGTGGCTGGAGCACAGATGCCCATCCCAGGTTTCGCCGAGAGCATCGTGGGCCTGTCGAAAGATGAATCGAAGGACTTCACACTGAAGATACCGGAGGACTTCCGCGTCACTGAGATTGCTGGCAAGGACTGCGCCTGCAGCGTGACCGTGCAACAAGTACGACAGAAGCAACTTCCAGAACTGACTGATGCGCTTGCGGAGACCTTTGGCTTCGACAACGTTGATGCGCTCAAGGAAAAGGTGGGCTCCGACCTGGAGTCAAACGCGCGTAACCAGGCGCGCACCGCCCTTATCCATAGTGCCCTCGACGCCATTGAGGCTCAGGGCGAGGTGGATTTTCCTCCGTTCATGGAGGAGAGGGAGATTGACGAGCTGCTGCTTGGTGAGGCAAGGCAATACGGCTACAAGAGCGTCGACGACTACCTGCGCATGAGCAGCAGGGGACTTGAAGAGCTGCGGGAAGACATCAGGCCTCTGGCGCACAAGCGAATCGCCAACGGCCTTCTCCTGAACGAGATTGCCGAACAGGAGCAGATTGAAATCGACGAGTCCGAAGTGGATAATAGGGCCGAAGAGCTTCTGAGCCAGACTCAGGACAAAGACAGGATGCGGGAGTATCTGTCGTCTCCGGAGATGCGTGAGTCGCTCTCAAATCGGCTGCGCACCAACCGGACACTGGACAGACTTATTGAGATTGTGACGGCGGACGCTGTGGCGGCTGAGGAAGCCCCGGCCGAAACGAGCGTACCGGAGGCAGAGCAAGCCCCGGCCGAAACGAACGTGCCGGAAGCTGAGGAAACCCCGGGCGAAACGAACGTGCCGGAGGGAGAGGAGAACAATGGATAGCCTTTCTCAGATAGTGATACCTACCGTGACCGAGACAGGGGCACGGGGAGAACGAGCCTACGACATATACTCGCTACTGCTGCGGGAACGAATCATCTTCCTGGGCACAGCCATCAACGACCAGGTCGCGAACCTCATTATTGCGCAGCTTCTGTACCTGGACCGGGAGGACCCTGACAAGGACATCAGCCTCTACGTGCACTCGCCGGGAGGAGTCATCAGCGCCGGTCTGGCCATCTACGATACGATGCAACTCCTGAGGTGTTCGGTGTCCACCATCTGCGTCGGCCTCGCTGCCAGCATGGGTACGGTACTCCTCTGCGCGGGCGCCAAGGGCAAACGCTACGCTTTGCCCAACGCCACCATTCACCTGCACCAGGCGATGGGTGGTGCGCAGGGACAGGCCGCGGACATCGAGATTGCGGCTCGCGAGATAATGCGGCTCCAGGAGAAGATTCGCGACATCCTTGCGCAGCACACAGGCCAGACTGCCGAGAAGATCTCGCACGATATCGACCGTGACTTCTACCTCGATCCACAGCAGGCCAAGGAGTATGGCCTGATCGACGAGATTCTGACGAAGGCGGAGAAGAAATGAGCATCTCGAGTTTGCTGCCAGGCGGGGCGCTCTCACAGCCCCCGGCCGCTTCTGAGTCCTTCGGGGGACTTGGCGCCGTTGGTCTTGCGGTCGTCATATTTCTCGCGGTGTTTCTCGGCATAGTGTTCGTGTGGCTCATCAAGAACACCGGCCGCAGGGACTAGCGTCCGCTCGCGCAGGTCTGTCCCGAACGCTTGAGCGACCGGTCTGAATCCATCCTGCGCCGCTGCGGTGGGAGCTGCGTTTGCAGCTGTCTTTTCTCAATTGCCGCCCCTGTTTCTTGGAAACAACAGTTCAAACAGCGCCACTGGGTGTGTTATGATTCAAAGGCACTGGGACATAGGCACGAGGGTCTCAATGCGCCTATTTTCTTGAAGTCAAT
>JAUVYD010000097.1 GCA_030603265.1 Dehalococcoidia bacterium | reverse complement strand
AACGGCTGAGGGCCGTGGGCGTCGACGCGGTGCTGGTTGGCGAGGCGCTGATGACTGCGCCTGACGTTGGTGCAAAGCTGAGGGAACTGAGATGTGCAGCGTGAAGATCAAGATATGCGGACTGCTTGAGGAGGCGCACCTGCTCGCGGTGGCTGATGCCGGCGCCGACTATGCGGGCCTCGTGTTCGCCGAGAGCAGGAGACAGGTCACGCCTGAGCGCGCCCGGGAACTCATACGGGTGCTCGATGCGGCAGCTCCGCGGCCGCAGGTGGTGGGCGTGTTCGTCAACGCGCCGCTCGATTTCGTGAATGCCACTGGGGACTTGTGCAGACTGGACCTCGTGCAGCTTAGCGGCGATGAGAGTCCGGAGTATTGCAGGAGAGTCGAACGCCCCATCATACGGAGCGTGCACATGTTGCCTTCCACGACAGTCGAGGACATCGAGATGTTCGTCACGGCGCAGCGAACGGCGCGACCTGGATTGGCGGACATCTTCCTGCTGGATACGGGGAGCAAACGACTCTACGGCGGCACTGGGCGCACCTTCGACTGGTCCATCGCGCGGCTGGTCGCAGCGCGCCACCCGGTCATGGTTGCGGGCGGACTGACTCCTGCCAACGTCAGCCGCCTTGTGCGGGATGTGCATCCCTCGGGCGTGGATGTCTCCTCCGGTGTTGAGCGCGATGGCAGAAAGGACGAATCACTCATTCGAGCCTTCGTGGATGAAGCACGAAAGGCTGGACAGGAGAATTGATATGCAGACGATGACACTCCCTGATAGGAGAGGATACTTCGGGGTACACGGCGGGCGTTTCGTGCCGGAGACGCTTGTGCCCGCCCTTGACGAACTTGCTGCTGCCTATGCGGAGGCTATGGCCGACGAGAGGTTCAGAGCGGAACTCGAAACGCTCTCCAGGGACTACGTTGGCCGCGAGACTCCATTGACCTTTGCCGAACGCCTCACGGAGCACTGCGGTGGGGCACAGGTGTACCTCAAGCGGGAGGACCTGGCTCACACCGGCGCCCACAAGATAAACAATGCGCTCGGCCAGGCACTGCTGGCGCAGCGCATGGGCAAGCGGCGCATCGTGGCGGAGACCGGCGCCGGCCAGCATGGCGTGGCGACCGCCGCAGTGTGTGCGAAGCTGGGCCTCGAATGCATCGTGTACATGGGGGAAGAAGACATACGCCGCCAGGCGCTGAATGTCTTTCGCATGAAGCTCATGGGCGCCGAGGTGCGTCCGGTTGCCTCCGGGGCGCGTACGCTGAAGGACGCCATCAACGAGGCGATACGCGATTGGGTCAGCAACGTTGAGACCACACACTATCTGCTCGGTTCGGTGGTGGGACCTGCCCCGTATCCCGAGATGGTGAGAGATTTCCAGTTGGTGATTGGCCGGGAGACGAGGCGGCAGGTGCTGGAACGGCTGGGGCGGCTTCCGGACTACGTTGTGGCGTGTGTGGGGGGTGGTAGCAACGCGATAGGCATGTTCTACCCGTTCATTGACGACGAAGAAGTGAAGCTCGTTGGAGTCGAGGCCGGCGGGAAGGGCCTCGCGACGGGTCAGCATGCAGCACCACTGGCGGCAGGAACTGTCGGCGTGCTGCACGGAGCCAGGTCATATCTGCTCCAAGACGAGCACGGGCAGATACTCGGTACGCACAGCGTGTCCGCCGGTCTCGACTACCCCGGCGTTGGCCCCGAGCACTGCTATCTCAAGGACATCGGGAGGGCTACCTACGTGGCGGTTGATGACATCGAGGCACTGGAGGGATTCAAGCTGCTCTGCAGGACCGAGGGCATCACGCCGGCGTTAGAATCGGCGCACGCGGTGGCTCATACCGGAGCGCTGGCGCGGACGTGCAGCCGAGAGGTCGTCATTGTCGTGAATGTCAGCGGTCGCGGTGACAAGGACATGGACATCGTGGTCGACGCACTGGGAGGCGCCCTGTGAACCGGCTGGCGGATGTGTTTGACACGACGGGACGGACTGCGCTCATCGCGTACGTCACCGTGGGATATCCGACCATCGAGGCGACGCTCAGGCTCGTGCCGTTGCTCGCCCGGAACGGCTGCGATATCGTGGAGCTTGGCATACCGTTTTCCGACCCGATGGCGGACGGCGCCACGATACAGAAGACGAGTCATGAGGCGCTGCTGAATGGGGTCACTCCGGACGTGTGCCTCGACGTCGCCAGACAACTGAGCGGCGAAGTCGATGTGCCGCTCGTGTTCATGAGCTACTACAACCCCATTCTCAAGAAGGGACTGGACGATTTCTGCCGCGCATGTGCCGACTCCGGCGTGAGCGGACTTATCGTGCCGGACCTGCCGCCGGACGAGGGCGGTGAACTCGAATTGGTGTCGGCTGCGCACGGCGTGGACCTTGTCTACCTCCTGGCGCCAACTGCCACCGATGCGCGCATCCGACTCGTCGCCGACAGGTCGCGAGGGTTCCTGTATCTGGTGTCGCTCGTAGGAGTGACCGGTGCGCGTGCGTCGCTCCACGATGGATTGGAGGACTTTGTCGACCGGGTACGTGCGGTGGCGAAGCAACCCCTGTGCGTGGGTTTCGGCATCTCGTCGCCTGAGCAGGCGGTGCGTGTTGCGAAGGTCGCCGATGGCGTCATCGTTGGCAGCAGGATACTGCAGCTTGTGGAGCAGGACGACTCGCTTGAGGAGGCTGCCCGCTTTGTGCGTGCTGTGCGCGCGGCACTCGACTCGGCGGAGTGATGGGTTCCTGCAGGTCTATGAAAGGGGAGAGGCTTCAGAGGCCCGGCGTCGGTGGCTTCGCTTTGCGAAGCTCCAGCGTGTAGCCGCCCTTCGCGGTGAGCACCACATAGTAGACGACCAGGCCGAGGAGCACGTTCATGCTGAGGTGCGGCCCGACAAACACGAGCGCGATGGTCAGCAGCAGGTAGGCAGTCCCGATGCGCAGGGCCCTCCTCATGCGGCGCACGACCCTCGCAGGCGTGTCGCCTCCGAAGAGAAGGCCACTTCCTACAGCGTGCCGCCAGGTGAGCGCCAGCAGGAGCTGGATGGCGAGCAGGTTGCCCTCGTAGAAAAACACCGCTGTCTTCGTCATCGCGTACTTGCTCACGAGCGCGGTCGAGAACGGCGCGAGCGCCACAAAGACCAGCAGCAAAGCGTTGAGCCAGATGAGCGTGCCGCTCGAGCGCGTCATATAGTGGAACTCGAAGTGGTGCAGCACCCAGAACATCATTAGCACGAGGAAGCTGAGTGCGTAGGCGTAGAAGGCCGGGGACATGTCCAGCAGGGCGTGCTGGAGGGCCGCCTCGGAAGGTTGTCGGATGAACTGCGGCACGACGAGCTGGAGCACCAGGAGCGTCATGGCGACCGCGAAGACGCCATCGCCGAGCTGCT
This sequence comes from Dehalococcoidia bacterium, assembly GCA_030603265.1. Lineage (GTDB taxonomy): Bacteria > Chloroflexota > Dehalococcoidia > GIF9 > AB-539-J10 > SKVJ01. The sequence goes on along the minus strand of JAUVYD010000097.1, from coordinate 2,768 downwards.
CTACGCGACGCAGCGCCTGATGCTGTTTCTCGACCGAGTGCCGGGAGGCCGGCTCCATCTCCTCCCACGGTGCCCGCATGGGGCGCACGATAGCATTGCTGGCTTGCCTTCGCAAGGGAGCGGCAGTAGGAATATCTCTCACTAGCCGCGTACGGACGGTCGCAGACAGGGGACACTGGCTTGTTTCCGGGCGGCGATGTGTGGCATACCGTAGTGTTTGTTCACACGTCGGCTAGCCGGCGTGGTCATGGCCGTTCCCGGGTGTGGAGCCATTGAGGAACCTGTCCATATCCTCGCGGAGGAAACGTCTGTCGCCGCGTGTGCCGAGGCGATAGGCTGGAAGCAGGCCCTGCTTCTCCCAGCGCCTCACCGTGTTCGGGTGGACGCTGAGGTACCTGGCTGCCTCGGTGGTGGTCAGCATGCGTGAACGCTTCGGCATAGCTCCGGACCCCCATTGAACCTGCCGCGACAGGTGCGACTCCAGGCAGGCGTGATTGCGTTGTCTATCACCAGAACGTACTGCGGAGCGTGAGGTCAAGGTTTTGTCCTGCGCTTTGATTGACGACTGCAAGGCGCGTGTGCCTCGTGGGACGAAGCGGAGCATCTCCTCGGGCTTCTTTCCGTGAGGGTCTTCGTTCGTGCAGGAGGCGACCCCCTCCCGGAACGTCCCATGACCATCTTCCCTCTCATGTGGTGGGTGTGGTGAGGTCTGGTCAGTTGCCTCCCTGACTGCCGTGCGTCACGCTTCGCCCCGTAGAACCGCCGAGGGGCCGCCCAAGAACAAAAATAAGAACATGCGGGCAAGGGGTCACGGGCGGCCCCCATGGCGGAAGAAGGAGGCAAGGACATGAAGAAGAAAACACTTCTCGCGCTCTCTTTCGCCCTGGTGTTGGCTCTGTCTGTTCCCATGATGGCTGCAGCAGACGAGGAGCCTTCCGTTGGCGACCTGATGGCTGGCAAGGACACGCTTGTCGGTAGCGTTCAGGTGTCGAATGACGGCTGGAACCTCTACGTGCAGTATGTGGTCGATGTGGAGGGATGGGCGATGACGGAGGCGCACCTGGCAGTTGCCCCGTCGCTGGGGGACATCCCGCAGACGAAGAAGGGGAACCCGAAGGTGGGTCTGTTCCCCTACTGTGAGGAATTCGAGGAGCCTGTGACTGAGTGGAAGGTCACTATTCCACTCGCCGACCTTGAGTCCGGCGACAGGCTGTTCATTGCAGCCCACGCGGCGCTGATCGGCCCTGAAGGCGAGGATGAAAGTGCCTGGGCCTTTGGCAGACGCTTCCCGTGGAGGAATTGGGCCACGTACTTCGTGTACGGCGTCGCTGAGCCGTTCACGCTTGAGGCCTCCGGCGGAGCTATCGCTGAGCCGGCCGTTGACCCGCTGGATGAGACCAATCCCTGCGTGCTCCTCTCTGCTCCGGCGGCAACCACTGAAGACCGAGAGGTTGTCCTGGGCGCCGAGGCGCGCATTGTCATTCCGCTGCCGCCCGGTACGATATTGAGCGACATCGAATCCATCTCCTGGATGGAGTACCTGAAGACGGGATACCCGCCGCACGTTGACGTGATTATCGATACAGGCGGGAGCGAGGATGCGCTCGCGTTCGAGTACGCATACAACGACGTCGCGCTCCACTACCCCGAGGGCTGGCCGAGCTACAACGCGCTCACGGACGCCTGGTATGCAACCTTCAGCGACGACGGCGATGGCCCTGTGGAGGTTGGAGGCAGCGCACTTGGCTGGCTTGCGTCCGGTCCTCCCGGACCTCCGACCGAGGCCAACTTCGCGACGCTGAGCGACTGGCAATCGGCCGCAGGTGTCACGTATGGCGCAGTGACTGTGAATGGCGACACACCCGTCCTGCGGATCGAGATTGAGGTAGACAACTGGTTGGGTGGGGCCGAGGCCTTTGTCGATGACATGGTAGTCGTGCTGGCTGCATAGAAGCCCCCCCTTTTGACTTGGGCCTTCGGGCCCAATGGGGGAGCCCTTGCTGCGGGGCTCCCCCTGCGCTTGTCGCAGAGGGAGTGGCTGCTCTCCTGCGCTGACTGCTGCCGCTTCGAATGATGCCACGACCTTCCCGCCTCTGCCGGCTCCTCCAATGGTGGCACCGCGGGAAGACCGTGTCCCGCGTGATGCACCGGGCGAGATGTCTCTCACCTGCCTCACATTTTGACGCTCATGCACACGCGGACATATACTGGAAGTATGTGCTTTCATATATGGCGGAAGGGGTCACGACGGCCTGTGTGCTTTCCAGACATAGTGGTAGTAAGCAACGCGGAGGGCTGACACGTCTGAGTGGAGGACGAATGAAGTCACTGAAAGAACTCATCGAGGGCGGCCAGTACGAGCTTGCAGCCTACCGACTGGTCTATGGCGCGGTTATGGCGCAGGTGCAGGCTCGGCCGCCGAGGACGTCCGCACTCTCTCGTTCGGACATCGTGCGACGGCGCGCGAAGATGGCTTCGGAAAAGGCGGAGAGCGATGGCCAGGCGTAGGGCGAAGGACCGGGACAAGACTGTCGACAAGGCGGGTTTCTACTCCCGCGCGCTGGGCGAGGCGGAGCAGCTACAGATGCAGGAGGCCTCTCAGGTCGAGGGCATAGACGACGAGATAGCGCTTCTGCGCATCAGGCTGCGCGAGCTGGCGGAGCAGTCGCCCGAACGCATCGACCTGCAGATGGACCTGGCGAACACCATTGCTCGCCTCGTGAAGACCCGTTACCAGATATCCAGCCAGCAGAAGAAGTCCCTCAAGG
>JAUVYD010000016.1 GCA_030603265.1 Dehalococcoidia bacterium | reverse complement strand
CAACCACGCAGCCCGGCAAAGTGGTGCACCCGCGGCACCGTTGCGACCGTACCTGCCGACAGCTGGTCGATGTCCAGCACCGTGACGGCGAGAACGTCGCCCTTGTCTACGCCCTCAACATAGATCGGACCGCAAACAGGGTTGTACCAATACGGCATCCGGTCGGTATAGGCCCCGAGATCCCGTGGTTGAAGCTTTGACCTGTCACCTCGCAGCACTCCGTTGTACGTGTCCTCTATCTCCGCGGCGAAGGCCTCCCCCGGCTTGACCTTCAGCACCGGAGTTGTCCGCGCATCAAACACGTAGTTCTCGGGTTTCCCGACGTTGACTGAAAGCGGTACCGTCTGCATCTCGTCAGTCCCTCCTGTTGGGCAGTCCCGGTTCACAAGAAGGAACCCGGGATGGCCGCCACTCCCTCCGAGTGCTGCCACGACAACACTCCCCCGGAGGAGGCAAGAAGCCGCCAGGCGGAGTGCGCTTGCCATGAACTGCAGTGCTGCCCGCTCCTACCTGTGGCGCGAATTGTGCACGATTGCCCCTCTGGTGACAAGCTCCTTTCTGCTGCTGGGAAGGGTGGGGAAAGACTCACAGAAGGAGGGCCTCACACCAGCCAGAGAACCTCCGACTGTTGCCTTGCGGACGACTCGAGCCGTCTTTCCGCTGAGATGGCGCAGTCTGCTACACTCCAATCAACCATGCTCTGCTGCCTGTGGATCAGGATGCTGGCTGCCAACAGCTACGACCGCCAGATTGGCGAGGCGGCCCGGGTGCTGGCCAACGGAGGAGTCGTGGCATTCCCCACGGACACCGTCTACGGACTGGGGGCCGACATCCTGAATCCCGAAGCCATCGAACGGGTGTTCGAGATAAAGGGAAGGCCGGCAGACGCCCCTCTCCCCGTGCTCCTGAGCAGTGTGGAGCAGCTTGCAGCTGTTGTGGATGCACCTCCAGACGCTGCGCGTGAACTGGCCGGTCGCTTCTGGCCCGGAGCTCTCACGCTCGTCATGCGCACTTCACTCTCTCTGCCCGCAGCTCTGTTGCGTGAGGGGCGCGCGGCAGTGAGGGTGCCGGACGACCCCATGTGCAGACGGTTGATTGAGAGACTCGGCAGGCCGATCACCGGCACAAGCGCCAACAAGACAGGCTGCCCGGCTGCCACTACCGCGGACGAGGTGCGGTCTCAACTGGGAGATGTTGTGGACTACATCCTCGATGCGGGATGCTCGGGCGGTGGCCTTTCGTCGACTGTAGTCGAGGTGGATGAGGCCGGGTTGAGAATCCTTCGGGAGGGCGCAATTCCTTCCGAAGACGTCCTCGCAGCATGGAGCGAGCTCACCACACACCGGGGCGACTGACCCCGCAGCAAGCGTGCCGACGCCGCTCGCGATTGCACAGCCGTTCCTCATCTCCCAAGCTACTTGCGCTGCCCGGAGTAAGGCTTGTGGAACACGAGTTCTGCAAGAACCGACGCCTTCTGCCCCACCTTCGATGGCACTTCATCGGCTGTCGTCATTCTGCGGCTCATTGACGCGAGCCGACACCGCTTGTCAGCCCCTTCTGGCGCGGTGACTGTAATCCGCGCTGAGCTATAATGCCCGAGCATGAACCAGGCATCGACCCCCGGTTCCAACAAACGGTCGGTGCTCCTGGTGACCTGTGCGTCTTCCTTCCTGTTTCCATTCATGGGCTCGTCCGTGAACGTTGCTCTCCCTTCTATCGGCGCGGACCCGGGCATGACAGCGGTCGAATTGACATGGGTGGCAACAGCCTTTCTGCTCACATCGACACTTCTGCTGATGCCTTTCGGACGGGTAGGCGACACAAAGGGCAGAAAGCGAGTGCTGATGGCGGGCATCGCGACCTATGCCGTGGGCTCTACTCTGGCAGGCCTCGCCACCACGGGCATGGCACTGATAGTTGCCCGCGCCCTCCAGGGAAGCGGCGGTGCAATGCTGGCGAGCACTGGCAAGAGGCCTCTCTCAGTCCAGAAAAGCGGACCCTCGAAGTCCGCAGTCACCCGAATCCATTCGTAGCCCTGCGGGGCAGATGCATGCCCGGCGACAGGTCTGCTATATTTTGCAGGGACAACACATCCGAGAGGTCTGCGACACATGTTTGGCAGAGGACAACGCAAGAGAAGGCCACAGAGAGGTCCATATGACCTCCCGCCTGAGTTCCTCGACAACGGTCGTGTGGGGCCGAGAGGCAGACCGGGACCAATCCCTGGAGGGCAATCGCCGGGAGGACCGGATGTCGACCAGTACATGTTCAGGAGCGTCCTCGGGATGCTGGGCAAGACTGGCGAGGCAGACTCCACAAAGAACTCCCGGCTCGACGGGGATTTCGAGGCCGGGGCCGCGGCAGGACCGGATTCGGTGCTCCTGCGTATCGAGATACCGGTGACAAGGGCGGAACAGCTCCGGCGCCTGGCCAAGGACCTTGATGAATCGCCCCAGACGCTGGCTCGCCTCTGGGTCATGGAACGTCTCAGGGAGATTGGCGCAGGACAGGAGCGCGACAACGGTTCGGGGCCAAACGGGTCCCATGAAGAGACGTCCACGGCCGTGCCCATCGGCGCCACAGCCGGTCCTCCGCCGGAAAGCCCGAATGTCGTGGCGCAGGCGAAGGCGAGGCTGGGAGATGCCCATATCACAGACCCGGAGGAAAAGGCCGCCTTCGCTGAGACCTACGCTTTCAGGCAGTGGGGGCCCTACATTGCGAGTCTCGTTCTTGCATCCAGAGGACGCAAGCTGTTCGGACTGGACGACATAGTCCAGATACTGCGCGACGAACTCATGCCGGAGGCCTACAACTTGCCTGGAGCCCTGGAAACTGAACTGACACTACGCGAAGCCGACATTGGACGCCCTGGCGAGCAAGTGCGGCCGTTCGCGTGTATCGAACGCATGGCCCCCGGAGCATATTCATTCATCGGCTTCCAGCGTGCGCGTGCGTTGCGGGCTGGCCGGTAGACCGCGACCACCTGCGATGCCTGCTGACGATGGAATCTGCATGAGTCCTGAGGCGCCCTGTTTCCACGTCATATGCGAGGCAATGAGGCAGCCGAACAGCGAGAGGTGATGGAAGAATGGAAATGCACGATGGACTTTCGGACAGGGTAAGAGAGCGGCTCCGGGGTATTGGAGCCCTGTCTGAAGCAGAACGCAAGTCAGCCGCCGAAGAGGCGCAACTGGACGAACTCCTGCGACGATTCTACGCGAACGACATTCAGGGAGACTCTATCCTTGAGGCGCTGAAGACATATGAGAGGGACAAGAAATGGGCGCTTCTGAGGGCGGCGCGGGACAAGCTGAAGCAATCATTCAAGTGGGAAGAACTGCGACTGGAGTTCACTGAAACAAAGGGTGGTTCGATGACAGTAGCAAAGGGGAAACCTCAGGAAGCAACTGAAGTCCCGACCGGAGGCGGAGCGGTTCTGGAGTTGACTGACGCCACCTTCGACGCCGCTGTGAGTGAGCACGCCCTGTTGGTGGTAGACTGCTGGGCCGTATGGTGTGGCCCGTGCAGGATGGTCGCGCCGGTGATTGAAGAGCTGGCGAAGGACTATGCAGGGAGGGCAACTTTCGGGAAGCTCGACGTAGACAGGAATCCCGCCATCGCGAGGCGGTTTCAGATTCAGTCCATCCCGATGATTCTCATCTTCAAGAACGGTCGACTCGTGAACCAGAAGCTCGGTGCGCTGCCCCGGGCCATGCTCGAACCTGCAATAGCGAAACACGTCGAGACGAAAGAGCCCGTGCCTCCGGCTGGAGACTGAGCGTCATCGTGATGGCTGACTAGTCGCCGAAGGCGAGGTTTCCGAGCAGCACCAGGTTCAGCACCGGGACGACGATAAGGAGTCCGTACGCAGCCGGTCTGCCCCTCGATGCCGAAATCCGCGCCCACGCCATCGCCCAGACAACCGCCCATATTCCCAGCCATGCCAGGATCCACAGGGGGAGCCAGACGAACACACCCACGGCCAGAGCCACAACCGGTATGAGGAATGCCCAGAAACAGGACAACGGAGACTTGCCCACAATGCACATCAGCCTGAAGTTAGCGATGGGCACCCAGGCAGTCCAAGCCCCGGCCACGCCATTCTTGCGTGCGATGAGCATCAGGCAGAGCGCCAGCCAGGCATGGAGCCCCGCCGACACGCAGAGGCCCCACCCCGAAGAATAGGAACTCCACACCTGATAGATGATTGCTGACGCGTCCATGTGTCTTGTGTTCTACAACGGAATTATACGGGCGCATGAACTGAGCGACAATTCCAGTGCGGGCCACCGGGAGGTTCAACGTATGTCGAGTAATCAGAGACGGCAGCGCCGCCGCAATGTCTGCAACAGATGTCTGGCTGGGGATCCAGGATTCGAACCTGGACCAACTGATCCAGAGTCAGCCGTCCTACCGTTAGACTAATCCCCAGTGGCCCCACAAAAGGCAACGCGATGGCCAATAGCTTAGCACAGGCACGAATTCACGACCAAGCGAAACCCGACACAGCGGGACGGCGAAATGACGGCTGACACGGTAGTCATCCTGCGATTGGGGGGGTATCATATTACGTCGATACATGTTGAGACTCTTGCATTCTGAGGTCGTCGCGAATGACAGACAACGATCGGAACAAGCACTACGAGACGCTCCAGGTGAGCCCAAAGGCAGAGCCGGAGGTGATAGCGGCGGCGTACAGGGCGCTCGCGAAGAAGTATCACCCCGACCGTTCCGAAGCGCCTGACGCGATGACGAAGATGGCAGGACTCAATATCGCATATCAAGCAGTGCGTGGGAATGTGCGCCAGGTTTCTGCAAACACGCCGGCAAACCGCGTGGCTCAAGGCTTCGCGGGGCGATTCAGCAATGACAGCGTGGAGCCGGACGCTCCTCTGGAGCAGATGCTTGAAGTCATCTCGCGGAAAGTGAGTGTGGCACGACAGCGCGTCGTCGACGAAGTAGTGAAGGATGGACTAGCCAAGGATATTGCGACGGGGCTGGTCAACAAAGCCCTGAAGGGATTGGCCGGCGCAGGCAACGCGCCAGACTCCCATCGCGGCCGGGCCACCGACGCCCACATCGACGCCGGGGCGTCATACGACGAGGCCATGCGGATCGTGGAGGAGAAGGCCGGCGCAGTGCGTGACCGCCTGGCCGACGAACTCGTCAAGGACGGATTGCAGAGAAGTGTAGCCGTTGAGCTTGTCGACTCGGCGCTTGAGCGAGTCAGGCGCCGGACGGCCGATGGCGAGCAACACATGCATCGGCTGTCACCTGCACATGTCGACTTGACTGCGTCGCTTGACCGCGGCACGAAAGTGGTGGCTGAGAAGGTGACCGCGGCGCGGCAACTCGTAATTGACGAACTCACGCGCGACGGGCTTCCCCAACGCACGGCGCAACAACTTGTTCAAAGCGCCATGGAGAGGGTAGCCGACGCTCGCCGCACCTGGTAAGACCGAAGATTCCTGAAGAAGCCAATACACGGACAGATACATGGACATCAGCAAGTGTGAGGTCAAGCTTGGGGTAGTCTTCCGCGACAGGAGCCTGCTTCTTCAGGCGCTTGTACACGGGAGCTACATCAACGAAGGCCATGGAAATCAGTCCGCCAGCAATGAGAGGATGGAGTTCCTCGGCGATGCGGTACTTGACATGGCAATCGCTGAGAAGCTGTACACGAGCCTGCCTTCAGAGGCCGAGGGGACCTTGACCGGCATGAGAGCATCTTTGGTGCGGCGTGAGAGCCTTGCCAGGGCTGCGCGGGCGCTCGCACTGGGCGAGTGCCTTCTCCTCGGGCATGGTGAAGAGGCTACCGGCGGACGCGACAAGGACCGAGATCTTGCCGATGCGTTTGAGGCCGTCGTGGGGGCCGTCTATCTGGATCAGGGGTACCCGGTGGCGCGTTCGTTCGTACTCCGTCACCTGGGAACCCAGCTTGCCACTGTGCTGCTGAATGGCTCACCGCCGAACTACAAAGCCCTGCTGCAGGAGTGCCTGCAGGCTCGAGACGACCCGCTGCCGCGGTACCAGTTGGTGAGCGCAGGACCGGACCACAACAAGCAGTTCACGGCGCTTGTCCTCCTGCACGGAGAGGCCATCGGCGAAGGAACCGGGCATAACAAGAAGGCAGCTGAGACGGCCGCCGCACGGTGTGCGTGGGCAGCACTGCGCTCAAGAGAGGTGTGAACTATGGCAAAACGAAATATTGCACGCCGAGAATCCAAAAAACCGAAGAGAGACGAGAAAAAGCCGTCTGTGATCAGTGACCTTGAGCCCACTGTCGACCCTGAACTCGTGAGAAGGCGGCGAAAGACCGAAGGCGAGAGTGTCCTGTAGGAATTGCACCAGCGGCAGGTGGATCGTGGGCACGGGGAGCATTCTCGCCAGGCAAGGCTTGCCACAGGTGCACACGGGTGTCTGACAGTGGGGAAAAGGAGACACGCGAACCAACGCGAACGATGCGGGTGTTGGTGCGCGGGCGAGTTCAGGGTGTGAACTTCAGGTGGTTCGCAAAGACCATGGCAGTCCGGCTGGGGATAGTGGGGTTTGCGCGGAACACGCAGGACGGCGATTCAGTAGAGATTCGCGCGCAGGGAACCAGTCGTCAGCTACAGGCATACCTCGCCTGCCTCCGGGAAGGCCTCCCCGCCGCGCGCGTCGCCGATATCACGGTCGGCTGGGACTCCGACAAGGATGGCACGGAGTATCACCTGTTTGAGATCAGGTACTAGACCTCAATCGGCGCCGGGAAAAACTCGCATCCCGAGTTCGATAAGCGAAAGATGCTCGGTCTGCGCCCCCGCGAGCTTGGCCGCAAGCCGGTCGACCTCGAACGGCTCTCCGACGATAATCTTCCCGTACTGAGTTGCCTTGCCTTCCCGGGGATTATCAACGTAGTCAAGCCTCTCCCTTGCCTCCACAATACCCAGGTCGAAAGGAAGCGCGAAGTGGAGGTCCGCCAGCACCCTTTCCAGATCCAGGTCGCGAAGCCCCTGCAACTCCGGCGCTTCGTCCGGCCGACGTTGGACAAGCGGCAGGAGTCTCAGCAGGTTTGCAATCGAAAACCTGCCGCTTCCCCGGCGGACGTGGAAAGGAGCAATGCTGATAAGGAAGTCACTGCGCAGCACAAGGTTCGGAACCCAGAATGTGGAAGTTGCGAAGAATTCCTCCAGAGGATTTTCCATCTCGAGGAATATCGAATCCTTCACGTCCAGAAGCAGGACGCGTTTGAAGGCATACTTGAGCGTCTCGTAGATAGGATAGATAGGCGCGCCGCTTGGTGTCGAGTCGGCAATCAGAATCTCGGCGTCCGTCACACCCCTGATTCCTGAGACGACTTCCTGCAGCAGATCCGGGCTCGTGGTTACGGGATAGGAGTGGGCAGACGATGCGTTCGGCTTGATCAACACCCGCCTTGCCCAGGCAAGCTGGGGTGGCGGAGTGAAGTGGAAATTCGCCGATTCAAAGACTGTGGCCATGCAATACCAATCTCAATGCCCTGCGCCTACTACCTGTCTGCGGAACAGGAGCATCTGCTCGCGCAAGCAACCCTGCACCATCGTGCAGGCCCGGGGACGTTGCCTGGCGAGGGCTCTCCATCGCGCGGGATGATTCTCATTCTACGAGGACCTCACCAACTCGTACAACGTTCGGACCGCGACGCCGGTGGCGCCTTTGACTATGACACCGTTGTCCTTCGCGCTATTGGACGTTCCGGCTATGTCAACGTGCAGCCACGGGACGCCCCCTGTGAACTCGGAAATGAAGAGCGCGGCTGTAATGGCTCCTCCATGCCTGTTGCCAACGTTCTTTATGTCGGCTATCAGGCTCTTGTTCAGTTCCCTGTACTCATCGGCCAGTGGAAGCTGCCACATGCGCTCGCCCGCTCTTGCCGCAGCGCCCAGGAAGCGGTCAGCGAGTTCCTGATTGTTGCTGAAGACCCCGCTGTATGTCTTCCCAAGGGCAACCTGGCACGCTCCCGTCAGCGTAGCCACATCAACAAGCGGCGCAAGGCCTTCTTTCACGGCGTAGCTGATAGCGTCGGCAAGAGCCAACCGCCCCTCAGCGTCCGTGCTGATGACCTCAATAGTCTTACCGTTCATAGCTCTCAACACGTCACCGGGGCGATACGCACGGCTCCCGAGCAGGTTCTCCGTCGCGGGTACAAGGCCCGTCACGTTGACGGGTGCCCCCGCACGTGCCACCGCACTCATCGTGGCAATAACCGCCGCTCCACCGGCCATGTCATCCTTCATCTCCGCGAGACCTTCGGACGGCTTGATGGAGATTCCTCCGGAGTCGAATGTAATAGCCTTCCCGACAAGGGCGATTCGTGCGGCGTCGCCTCCAGCCGCCGTGTAGTCCATCCGTATGAATTTCGGCGCCTCCGCGCTACCGCTGGCGACTCCGAGCAGTGCGCCCATTCCAAGAGTCGCCATTTCCTCTCTTCCCAAAACCGTGACCTCAAAGCCGTGGGTTGAGCCCAGGTCCAGGGCCATCTCTGCCATCCGCGAGGGCGTCATGTAGTTCGCCGGCTCGTTCACCATGTCCCGCGCCAGGTTTGTGGACTCAGATAGAACAACCGCCCTGGCGACCGCCTCCTGCAGCCCCGAAGTATCCCCGGAGGTACGCACGACTATGACAAGTCGTTCCATGTCAGCAACTTCAGGGAGCTTGTACTTCGCGAACGAATACAGGCCGAGTGTTGCGCCTTCTGCGATGGCGCGTGCGACAGCCCTGTCGTCCAGCCCGGTGGCGCCGGCCCCGATAAGAGTCGTCGCCATGCTGGTAGCGCCCAGCTTGCGCAGTGCACGGCTGCCTTCCGCAGCGGCATCACGCACGCCGTCTATTGTGACTTTCGACCGAGGTCCAAGCCCGCAAACGGCTACGAGTCTGCACGGCAGGCGCCCCAGGGTATGCAGCACTGTTACCTCGCCCACCTTCCCCCTGGCCCCCTTCGAGTCAAGAAGGGAGCCTATTGCTCCGCCCAACAACGCGTCGACGGCGGCAACTGCAGATGTCGCTGGGCCAAGCTGCCCGGACTCCTCGCACAGGCCTACGAGGATACCGTCAACATGTGTGGTGGTGATATCGCCCTGGTTGATTTCAATCTTCACGGCTATGATGCTCCCGAATAATATACTTCGAACCTAATAGTGTAGCGCTTTTTGCCCTGAAATAGAACAGTTTACGAGCGGAATGAGAGAAAATCCGTTCGGCGCCATCTCGGACCAACAGTGGTCCTGCCTGACACGCGCGCGTGAAGAGCAAAAGAGGGTGGCGTCAGCCTCCCTGGCGCAATCCCTGGGACTCCTTGCGCAACTCGCCGATTCGGTCGCGCAACAGAGCGGCCTTCTCAAACTCAAGGCTGCCGGCGGCCCGTTTCATCTCACGTTCAAGCGCTTTCAGCATCGCGTTCAGCTCGCGAGGTGTAGCGGGCCGATCGCCGTACGCCCGCAGTGGCTCCGCCACCTCCTGCACCTGCCGTGCGATGTCGCGGATGGCCTTGGATACACTTTGCGGCGTGATTCCGTGCCTCCGGTTGTACTCCTCCTGTACCGTACGTCGCCTCGTAGTCTCTTCCATCGCGGTCTGCATAGAACCTGTTACTGTGTCCGCATACAGAATGGCGTGGGCGTTGACGTGCCGCGCTGACCGTCCGATGGTCTGGACGAGCGCCTCAGCTGACCGAAGGAAGCCTTCCTTGTCCGCATCCAGTATGGCCACCAGACTTACCTCAGGCAGGTCGAGCCCCTCTCTCAGAAGGTTTATGCCGACAACTACGTCGTACACCCCCAGGCGAAGATCACGGAGTATCTGCACGCGTTCGAGGGTGTCGATTTCCGAGTGCAGGTAATGAGTCTTGATGTCCAGTTCCGCCAGGTACTCGCTCAGGTCCTCGGCCATCCTCTTGGTGAGTGTGGTGACGAGGCAGCGTTCCCCCTGCGCAACACGCGCCCGAATCTCGCCCATGAGGTCGTCAATCTGACCGGCCGTGGGCCTTACCTCTACAGTCGGTTCCAGCAGGCCGGTCGGGCGTATCAGTTGTTGCACGACACGCGAACTGCGCTCCAGTTCGTACTGGCGTGGGGTGGCGGACAGATAGATGACCTGATTGATGTGGCCGCTGAACTCCTCGAAATTGAGAGGCCGGTTGTCCAGAGCCGATGGCAGGCGGAAGCCGTGTTCCACAAGGACCTGCTTGCGCGCGAGGTCTCCGTGATACATGCCCCGTATCTGCGGCAACGTCATGTGCGACTCGTCGATAATCAGCAGGAAGTCAGCAGGGAAGTAGTCAAGGAGAGTCCACGGGGTACTGCCCGGGGCGCGTTGCTGCAGATGACGCGAGTAGTTCTCAACGCCTGAGCAGTAGCCAACCTCTCCAAGCATCTCGAGGTCGTATCTCGTCCGGGATTCAAGGCGTTGAGCTTCCAGCACTTTGCCCTGCGCGCGGAGTTCCTCAAGGTGCTCCTGGAGTTCGGTGCGGATGTCTTGCATCGCTGCCTGCAGCTTGTCCTGCGGAGTCACGAAATGCTTCGCGGGATAGATGTCCACCCTGGCGAGCTCTGAGAGGAGTTCGCCTGTGACCGGGTCGACCTCGGTGATTCGTTCCACCTCGTCTCCCCAGAACTCGACCCGGACCGCTGTTTCCTCGTAGGCGGGATACAACTCGAGTGTGTCCCCGCGAACCCGAAATCTACCTCGCCACAAATCAATGTCATTGCGCTCGTACTGCATCCCGATCAACTTGCGGACGGTGCGGTGCAGGCCGGCCGCCTGCCCGCGAACCACGGGAAGCGCGAAGCTCTTGTACTCGTCCGGCGAACCAAGTGAGTAGATGCAGGAAACGGAAGCAACGATGACAACGTCGCGCCGCTCAAACAGGGACTTCGTCGCGGCATGACGCAGACGGTCAATTTCGTCGTTGATATCCGTCTCTTTCTCGATGTACGTGTCGGTGCTCGGGATATACGCTTCGGGCTGGTAGTAGTCGTAATAGCTCACGAAGTAGCCGACGGCGTTGTGCTGGAAGAATTCCCGGAACTCGGCGGCCAGCTGCGCGGCGAGCGTCTTGTTGTGACACATGACCAGCGTGGGACGCTGTGCGCGCGCGATAACATTGGCCACGGTGAATGTCTTGCCACTGCCAGTAACACCAAGCAGCGTCTGCCCGGTGAATCCGCGGGACAACCCGTCCATCAGGAGATCAACAGCCTGCGGCTGATCACCGGTGAGGCGCAGGTCCGACGTTATCTCAAACTCATGATTCATGTTAGTGCGTGAGCCACCCACCGGGGGCACCCGTGTGCTATGCACCGCCTGGGTAGTGACTCTCAGCGACTCGCAAGAGACCGCAACGCGAGCTTCAGCCGGTCTTCGAGAGAGAGGTCATGGCCTCCTCCCATCGAATGTGCAGCGTCCACAGCCTCTCGAAGTGAGTAGCCCAGCGCCGTAAGTGCCGCAACCAACTCGCCATCACCCTCGCGCGCCGCGCCGGCAACGCCCTTCACGTAGCGCTCCATCTTTGCCCCCAGCTCAACACACAGCCTGGCCGAGGTCCTCTTCCCAACGCCCGGAACCCGCGATATCAGCTCGGTGTCGCCCCGTACGATAGCCGCAGCGAGGTCCTCGGACTTGAAAGCCCCCAGCAGCATCAGGCCGACTCTGGGTCCGACTCCACTCACAGATATAAGATCCTGAAACAGCGCCAACTCTTCGTTCGAGCCGAAGCCATAGAGAACGGGGGAGTCATCGCGCATGAGAAGACATGTTTGAAGAACTGCGCGCGCGCCCGATTCGCCAATCTCGTCGATGGTACGTGATGCAGCGCGAATCTGAAAACCTATGCCTCCCACATTGAGGACAACATAGTCTGCTCCCTTGAAGTCGACAATCCCATCCAGAAACGCAATCACAGTTCCCCTCCCCCCAGGCGCTCCAGCGCTGCTTTGCGCTGGATATGACATAGAGCGATTGCGAGCGCGTCTGTGGCGTCAGTTCCGAGAGTGTTGTCTCTGGCCCCCAGTTCCAGCATCACCATCGTGCGGACCTGGTCCTTGTCGCTACGGCCATATCCGCTGACCTGCCGTTTCACTTCCGCGGGCGAGTAGTACGCGGTGGGCAGACCAGAGCGCGCCGCTGCAAGTACCGCCACCGCCTGGGCTCGTCCAATCATGAACGCCGACCTGACGTTGATACCCACAAACGGCTCCTCGATAGCAACCTCGTCCGGCTGATGTGACTCGATGAGACCACAGATACCTTCGAATATCGACCAGAGCCTGCGTTCCATCGGGACGCGGGAAGAGAAGCGAAGCGTCCCACAGTCGACGAGCCGCACATTGGTGAAGCCCTCGACGACCCCGTACCCTGTCATCACGGTACCCGGATCAATGCCGA
>JAUVYD010000087.1 GCA_030603265.1 Dehalococcoidia bacterium | reverse complement strand
CTTCCAGCCGAACCTCAGCAGGAGCGGCTGTGTGCCCAAAGTCGGTCTACCCGACAATTTCATATGCGTCGGCGATGACACCGGCGACATCCCGATACAGGCGTTCCTCACTTTCGACATCTCCCTCCTCCCGGACGATGCCGTAATCGAGAGTGTCGATGTCGACTTCTCCAACCATGGCGCCTCCTATGGCACTCCATTCGCAGACCTGGGCTGTCTGCGCGCGTATGTGGACGATTTCGGCTCCTTTGGTTCAGGTATCTACTTCGAGGGCATTCCGGTTGGAGGGATCGGCCGCTGGTGTGACACCAATGAGCTGGACCAGGTCGAATCGAACGCCGCCTTCGCGGACGCACTCGAAGAGAAGCTGGAAGACGGGCGCTTTCAGATCAGGCTCCAGTTCAAGGACCACGAGACCGATGGCAACGGCGACAACGACATGCTCCGATGGACCCCGCCTGATCTTCCGAGACTGATAGTGGTGTACTACTCCGACGAATAGCCTGTCCCGATGTGTTGCCACCACTCATCACGGGCACCTGACAGGCACCCGTGATTGTGCTTGGCATCATCTCCTCTGAGGCAATTCGGGGTATTGACAGCGCCTCAGTCGCATGCGAACATTGGACAGCACACCGATGGTGTTGTCAGCGTTGCGCCGCTGTCGAGGCGGGGGGCTTGGTCAGCGGTTGGAGTCAGAGAAGCGTGGACCGAAACCCCGGGGGACAGAGATAAGTAGGGTGTCCCCCAAATTGCCGGATTCGCCAAAGAGGCGCCATGAGGGCAGGAGTTGGTTTCAGCGAACGGACAGGTGCGGACAACGCTGTTCGCGATGCATTTGAGCGCGCGGAGGCTGGCTCCGGTCATCCCGCGTTGAGCTTCGTATTCACGACGGATGCGTATGAACCGACGGCTGTATGGCAGGCTGTTCGGGGGCTCGCAGGGACCGCGCCGTTTGTGGGTTTCCAGTGTGGAGGGGTTCTGACAGGCAAGGGCGTTCTCGACAGAGGCATTGGCGTTGCGACAATCTCGGGCGACCTCGATGTGGCAACAGCCCTCGGGACCGGGCTCGACGTCGACCCCTGGTCGGTGGGACAGAGCGCGGGCCGGTCGCTTGTAGAGCGAGGGCCCGGCGGCGGCCTTGTAGTCGTACTGCCTGACGATTTTACCTCCGGGAGCTATGCGGCCACGAGAAGTTTATACAGCCGGATGGGCCCTGACTTCCGCTATGTGGGTGGAGGAAGCGGAGACAGTCTCAAGTTCCTGCGGACCTGCCAGTTCACTGAGGCCTCTCTGGAACAGAACGCGGTGGCTGTGGCCGTCGTAGGCGGGTGTGAGGCAGGAACGGCGATTGGACACGGCTGGCAGCCCCATGGAGAGCCTCTCGTCATCACGCAGGCGCAAGGCAAGCGCGTGTTTGAGATCGACGGGCGTCCTGCATTCCGGGTCTACTGTCAACATCTTGGCATTGAGATTCCCCGCGAGTCGTTCCGCCGTTACTCCATGGTCAACCCCTTCGGTTTCGCCGATATCTCCGGCAACTATGTGATTCGCGACGCCCGGGCGGTCAACGATGACGACAGTCTCGATTTTGTGACCGAGGTGCCGGCCAACGCCGTTGCAGTTCTGATGCGTGGCGAGGTGGCTGATCTGGTCGAGACTGCGGCGGATGTCGCGGCTCGCGCGACGGCAGAGGTGCGCAGTCCCTCCCTTGCGCTGGTGTTCGACTGCGTGTCCCGATACCTCCTGATGGGAGATGAATTCGGACGGGAGTTGAAGGCCTTGACGAGTGGTGTCGGGGTGGATGTCCCTCTTCTCGGGGCTCTTAGCTTCGGCGAAATAGGAAGCTTCAAGGATGTACCCCTGTTTCACAACAAGACCGTGGCTGTGGCCGTGCTCGGAAATGCGTGATTTCGCCTGGCGCAAGTAAGAACCATGTCATCGAATCCGTTTGACAGTGCCGAGGCTGCCGCGGAACTCTCCGCTCTCTACGAGCTCTCGTTTCTGAGATACTCTGACTCGCTGGCAGGTTTCACGAGCGAAGCTCTTGAGAAGGCGCTTCGCCTGTTCGGCATCCGACGTTTCGCACTCTGGGTTGGCCCACCCGATGCCCGCAGCATCTATCTAATGTCCGGGCTGAGAGACGAACAGAGCGCTCTGTCTCTAGCTCGAGAAAACGCGCCCAACCTCTTCGTGGAAGCGCTCGGCGTCAACGGCACTCTCGGGCTATTGCTGATGGAGCAGGCCTCTGCCATTGCCCCGAAGGAGAGACGTCTCTACAACATCTATGCCCGCAGAGTTGAAGACGGACTTGCAGCGAAGGGAGAACAGGAAAGGCAGGAGACATTCCGAGCACTGACCTCGTCCGAGGAACGCTATCGAATGCTCTTCGAGCAAAGCATGGACGCCGTCTGCATCAACGCCCCCGACGGCGCCAGCATTGATGCGAACCAGGCGTGGTTGGACCTCTTCGGCTATTCCCGCGATGAGCTGACGGGATTCAATGCGGTTGTTCTCTACGCGAATCAGGAGGACCGCGAGGACTTCCTGCACCGGATAGACAGGACCGGACATGTGCGAGATGAGGTGCGTTACAAGAAGAAGGACGGCACCGTCCTGAACTGCGTTCGCAGTGTGGTGGCGTGGAAGGACAAGAACGGGAATACGGTTGCCCACCACGGCGTCACCCACGACATCACCGAGCAGAAGCGGGCACAGGAGGAACTGCGCAGCAGCGAGGAGCGGTACCGCTCGCTCTTCGAGCAGATTGGCGATGCCATCAATATCAACGCTCCTGACGGGACCCTGTTGCAGGTGAACCCAGCATTTCACGACCTGTTTGGCTACACGCGCGAGGACATCTCATCCTTCAATGTTGTTGACGTGTACGCCGATCCCGCGGATCGCGAGTACTTCCTGCGCCGGATGGCCAAGACCGGATTCGTGAAGGACGAGGTCCGCTTCAGGCGTAAGGACGGCTCGGTATTCGACTGCCAGCGCACCGCCGTGGCGCGAAAGGGCGAGTCAGGCGCCGTAATCGCCTACCTGGGCATCAACCGCGACATCACCGAGCGCAAGCGGATGGCGGAACGGCTTGCGGAGGCGAACCGTGAACTCCGGGAGCTTACTGCGCGTCTCGAGGCCGCGCGCGAGGAAGAGCGCGCTGAGGTGGCCTGGGAGCTGCATGACCACATCGCCCAGGCGCTGTCAGTGCTGAAGGTTGACGTGGCCTCTTGCCGCAGCCGGCTTCCTGAGGAGGCGCCGGCGAGTCTGGCGCCCACGATGGACGGGATGACGCATCTGCTCGATGAGACGATAGGGCGTCTCCGCAGGCTCTACGCGGACCTCATCCCAGTGATGTTGGAGGACCTCGGGCCGGCCGCCACTATCGAGTGGCAGGCGGAGGAGTTCGCGCGCCGGTCCGGGGTGGAATGCGAGGTGCGACGAGTTGAGAACCTCACGCTGCCGCGAGGACGAGTGGCCCTGGGCATGTTCCGCGTGCTGCAGGAGGCACTCGACAACGTGCGACGCCACTCGGGCGCCACCAGAGTGACGGTGGATTTCACCCGCGAAGGGGGCCAGGCCGTGCTGCGCGTGGCCGACAACGGACGCGGCTTCACCAAGCACGAGATGCGCAAGTCGGGTGCGCTGGGGCTCGTCGGCATCCGGGAGCGAGCGCGGTCGTGGGGAGGCAGGATGACCGTGAACACCTCCGCCGGCGCGGGCACTGTGCTCAAGGTGACCGCTCCGCTCGAAGACGAACCCGCAGTCAGAACAGAGCCGGAATCTCCCGACATCTAGAGTGATGCCTCTCGCGACACCGAAGCCACCCAGGAGCCGAGCCGGAGCCACCGCACCCTTCCCCGCGCGCCCCTACTCTGTGGGCATGACGACGCGGGCGGTTGTGCCCCTGCCGGGCGCACTGTCGTAGTGGAGTTCCCCTCCGAATGGCAGGAGTCGTTCTCTCATGCCGATGATGCCGAGCGAGCTGGAATCATCCAGTTTCTCCGGGTCGACGCCACAGCCGTCGTCGGCGACAGTGAGTGTCACAACGTCGTCCGCGCGTTCAAGCGTGGCTTGCACCGAGCGGGCATCGGCATGGCGCACGACATTGGTGAGAAGCTCCTGAAAGACACGAAAAAGCGCCGTTCTTCGCGCGTCGTCAAGCTGAGACCCTTCAGACGGCAGGTTCACGGCGAAGCCGAGGCCAGTCCGCTTCCTGAGTTCGTCTATCTGCCATTCGATGGCCCCGTCAAGTCCGATGTCATCAAGCACGCCCGGGCGCAGTTCCGAGGAGATGCGGCGAATGTCGTCGGCGGTCCGGTCGAGAAGGTTATTGAGAGCGGCCAACTCCTCCGGAGTGGGAGACTGTCCTTGCTCAAGCCGTTTCTTGATGTGGCTGACATCGAGCTTGAGCGCGGTGATAGCCTGGCCGGCCGTGTCATGTAGCTCCCGGGCGAGGTTGGTGCGCTCCTCTTCCCGCACCTTCTCCATGCGCTGCGCAAGACGCCTCAGTTCCTCTCGAGACTCGACCAACTCCGTCTGCGCCCTCTTTGAGTCTGTGATATCACGGATTACAGACTGAATCGCTACGAGATTCCCTGCGTCGTCGTTGACCGGAACGGACGCACGGAAGCAGTCCATCACTGTGCCATCCCGCTTCCTCTGCCTTACCTCTCCGACCACTGCTCCTTCCTCGCGTAGTTGTCGAATCACGCCTTCCCTTTCTGACCGTCTGTCATAGAACTGCGTGACATTGACCCTTCCGATGTCTTCCACGCCGTGTCCGTACATCTTGAGGTAGGCGGGGTTGGCGTCCAGCAATGTACCGTTCACGTCCGCGACCACGATGGCATCGAGTGAGCGCTCAAAAAGAGACCGGTATTTCTGCTCGCTCTCGCGCAGCTCCTCCTGCGCCTTCTTCTGTTCGGTGATGTCACGACCCAGTGCAAGGGAGCCGATTGACTGCCCCTTCTCATCAGTAAGGTTGCGAGAGTGCCAGGAGATCGTCCTGTACTCGCCCCCCTTCGTCCGGACGGTTGTCTCCAGACCCTCGACTACGTCGCCCTCGATGATGCCGGCCGCCTTCTCTTCGATCTGTTTCCGATAATCCTCATCCGGATACAGCCATTCCCATATCTTCCCGTGTCCGACCACTTCCCCGGCGGAGTAGCCGCTGATCTTCTCGGCAGCCTTGTTCCACACCACCACGTTTGCTTCCGCATCGAGCACATCGAGCCACACGTTGGCGTTGTCAATGACGGTCTCCCGGAATTCGCTCAGCCGCCATAGTTCTCTCTCCCTTCTTTTCCGCGCAGTGATGTCGTGGATGACGCCCTGGTAGGCAACCACATTCCCGTGCTCGTCCTTCCGCGCCACCACGTTGCGAACGCAGTCCATGACGGCGCCGTCCTTCTTCCGGAAACGCACCTCATCTTCAACATGCCCGGTCTCGGCTATCCTGCGCAGGAAGTCATCTCGGTCTTGCGGCTCGGCATAGATGTCAAGCCTGCTGTCGAGTCCTGGCAGTTCATCACGCGTATAGCCGAAGAGGTCCAGCCACGCCTGGTTCACAGTGATGTTCTTGCCATCAGGACCGTGAACGTAGATTGCGTCCATGGACTGCTCGAAGAGCTCGCGGTGCTTCTCCTCACTGTCGCGCAGAGCTTCAACTGCACGCTTGCGCTCATCCTCGCGTTCGCGCAAGGCGAGGCCATAGGCCATCAGCATCTCCATCAGCGGGGCGGAGATGCGCTGGACGGAGTCCAGGAGCGTCTTGTCAGGGAAGTCCTCTGCGAGGCGCTGGAGCGCTACTTCGTGAATTTCGGCGATATCCTCGGGCGGCACGTCGGCACGCACCATCTCGCGCCCCATCGCGGCCGCCTCCATCAGGTATTGCTCTTCCTGGCTCTCGACAAAGGACTTGAGCACTGAAGCGTATGCGTTCTTGAACTCCGATGTGTCCATCCTATTCCCCGTTTTCTCCGTTCCGGAATACCAGGACCGCCTCATCATCCGTCTCGCGCCGCCAGTCCGCGGCAATCGTCTCAGCCAGCCGCCCGACGTCGGCGCGCAGTGCTTCGTCATAGCCCGACAGGTCAATCAACTCCTCGATGCCATCGGTGTACATGATTACCAGGTCGCCCGGACTCAACGGCACGGCCTCGGTCTTCAGCGTTCGGTAGTCGGCGCCGACAATGCCGTAGTGGCTGAACAGCCGCGTCGTTTCCTGTCCCACGACCATCGCCCGCATGTTGCCGATGCCCGCGTAGGTCAGCGTCCCGGCAGCCGGGTCGGCCACGGCGATGCCCATCGCCACGCCCTGGGTGTCGTGCAGCGCCACGTTGCAGGTAGCGAAGAGCTCCAGCAGCGGCTCGCGGTGATGCCGCTCGAGAAAGTCCAACGCCGCCAGCGCCGCCTGTTCCGCTCCCTTGCCGTGCCCCAGACCGTCGATGATGCAGAGCACAACCTTCCCGTCGCGCTCCCAGCATCCTGCCTGGTCCCCACAATGCGGCTCTTCCAATGGGCGATTCACGATGGCTATCTGCATAGCTCCCACTTCCTGGCGACCACCCGCGTTCCAGCGCCGACTTGCGATTCAATCTCGAACTCGTCCATCAGCCGCTCGACGCCGGGCAGTCCGCCGCCCAGGCCGCCGTTAGTCGTGAAGCCGTCCTGCATGGCCGAGTCCACGTTGGCAATACCGGGGCCGTCATCTTCTGCCACGACCTCGACGCCCACGCTCCCGTTTTGC
>JAUVYD010000207.1 GCA_030603265.1 Dehalococcoidia bacterium | reverse complement strand
GTCGCGCAAGGGCACGATGTCGCGCATACAATCCATCGCTGCTTCACCCCTCAACATTGGAGTGATAGTAGCCATCACGGCGCTCGCATTCATCGTCAACTCCTTCGAGTTCGTGTGTTCGGCGGCGCTTCCTGCGATATTTACGCGCGTGCTGACACTGTCCGATCTCAGCACTCTCCAGCACTACCTTTACATCTTGCTCTACGTCTTCTTCCTCATGCTCACCCACCTCATCGTCTTCAGTGCCGCAGCTCTCGCGCTGAACACCTCAATCGCGGACCGCTACATGAAGTACTGCCGGCCCATCGGGGGCGTCATCCTGTGCGTCCTCGGAGTGCTGCTGCTGTTCGCACCACATCTTCTCCGGTAACGCGTGTCGGTTCACGACAGGCATACCCTTCCACCACACGGCCACAATGCTCGCGTGCGAGCGCTTTGACCACGTACGGGGCCGATGCTACACTTGCCTTTCCCATGAAGCGAATCGGAGTTCTCTTCCGCCCTCACGTCGAGAAGGCCCTGAGTCTCGCACACTCGATTCGGCATTCCCTTGAGTCCGAAGGCATCGAGGTGTGGCTCTGTTCAGCCTGGGACGAACAGGCCGCAGCACCCCAGATGCCGGAGACGGACCTCGTTGTGGGCATTGGCGGGGACGGCACGATACTGCACTGTGCCCGCGTCACAGCCCCGGCGGGAGTCCCTGTGCTCGGAGTGAAGCTCGGGAAGCTTGGCTTCATCACGGAGTTCGGTGAGAGCGAAATAGGCGACGTGCTGCCACAAGTGATTGCAGGAAAGGGGTGGATTGAGGAACGAACGATGCTACGCGCCACATTGGGGCAAAAGCAATTCCTCGCCCTTAACGATGCGGTGGTGCGCTGCACAGCGGTGCGTCTCATCAACGTTGCGCTCGATGTTGACGGCGAGCATGTGACAACATACAGAGCAGACGGCGTCATCGTGGCGACTGCCACAGGAAGCACCGCGTATTCCTTCGCTGCAGGAGGTCCGGTGCTACTGCCTGAAGCCAGGGAAATCGTGGTCCAACCCATCTCCAGCCACATGGGCCTCAGCCAGGCTCTTCTATTGCCCGGCGACACCAGGGTCAGCCTCCTTGTCGAGGGCAGGGACGGAGCAGTCCTCAGCCTCGATGGACAGATAGACCATCCTCTGAGCAGCGGCCAGCGTGTCGAGGTCACGACGAGCGAGCACAAGGCCCGTTTCCTGCGGTTGAGGCCCCGCACGTATTTCTACGCATCGCTTCAAGAGAAGCTGGGAGGTACGAGGACGTGAACGTCTCCAAAGCAAGAATAGCCGACGTGCCAGCCATGCATCGGCTCATCAACGACTTCGCCAATCGTGGCGACATGTTACCGAGGGCGCTGAGCCAGATATACGAGAACCTGAGGGACTACTTCGTCGTACGCGATGGCAGCACGCTCATCGGATGCGCCGCGCTGCACGTGAGCTGGCTGGACCTGGCAGAGATTCGCTCGCTGGCGGTCAACCAGAGCAGACAGGGAGAACGACTCGGGGCAACGCTCGTGCAGTCCTGCGTCGATGAAGCACTTTCGCTCGGACTTCCGCAGGTCTTCTGCCTGACACGCCAACCGGAGTTCTTCCAGAAGCAAGGTTTCACTCTTGTCGACAAGTCGCGCTTGCCGCACAAAGTCTGGGCCGAGTGCTACTACTGCCCGCTGTTCCCTGATTGCGACGAGGTCGCCCTCATACGTGCAATTGATGCCCCACCCCCGGAGAAACACCAGGGTCAGTGACCACAGAGAGCAAGCCGGCGCGATGGAGAAACAGATATCAACCAGACAGGTCTACGATGGCAACGCCATCTCTCTCCGGGTAGACAGAGTGACGAAGCCAAACGGCAAAACGACCACGCGTGACGTTGTGGAACACGCGGACTGCGTCGTCGCCGTCCCGGTAGATGAAACCAACAACGTCCTGCTCGTGCGCCAGTTCCGATACCCCGTTGACTCCTACCTACTTGAACTCCCCGCCGGTGGGGTGGAACCTGGCGAAGACCCGCTCGACTGCGTTCGCCGGGAGCTGCAGGAAGAAATCGGGTACCTGCCCGGGGTAATCGAGACGCTCGGTGGTTTCTACTCGATACCGGGCTACGGCACCGAGTATCTGTACGCGTACGTAGCTCGCGACCTGAAGCCGAGCAGGCTCGTGGCGGAAGACACCGACGAGATAGAGGTCGTCAAGGTACCGTTGAAGGACATCACCGGACTCATTGAGTCCGGGAAGCTATGTGATGCGAAGAGCATCGCGGCCCTGCTCATGCACATGGCCCGCGAGAAGCTGCTAGCGTAGCTTCTCAATCACTGCATCGGCCACCTGGCTCGTCGTGACCGCAGACGGATCATCACGGTCGGCCTTCATGTCATAGGTGACGCTCGTGCCCTCCGCAATCACAGCCGCTATGGCACGCTCCAGCCCGTCGGCCGCCTCCGTCTCGCCGAGATGGCGAAGCATCAGTGCCCCGGAGAGCATCATAGCGATAGGATTCACCTTGTTGAGTCCGGCATACTTCGGAGCACTTCCGTGCGTCGGCTCAAAGACGGCGATGTTGTCGCCGATATTGGCGCCCGGCGCAAGTCCGAGGCCACCCACGAGTCCCGCGCACAGGTCGGAGAGGACGTCACCGTAAAAGTTGGGCGTCACAAGCACATCGAATTGCTGCGGCCGCCTGGCAAGCTGCATGCAGCACGCGTCGAGCAGGACATCCGTGAACTTTATTTCCGGATAGTCCGGTGCGACTTCCCGTGCCGCGTCAAGGAACACGCCGTCCGAGAACTTGAGGATGTTCGACTTGTGCACAGCGGTGACTTTCTTCCGGTCGTTGGCGCGCGCGTAGTCAAATGCGAAGCGGACTATCCGCGCGCTCGCCGAATGCGAAATCACCCTCAGGCTCACCGCCGAATCATCCGGCATGTGCCTGCCGTTCGTCTCCTCGACAAGCGCCCTGAGACGCGCGGTATCATCCTGCCCCCGGTCAAACTCAATGCCGGCGTACAGTCCCTCGGTGTTCTCCCGCACTACGACGATGTCAACATCGTCATAGGGCGCGTACACTCCACGGAAGCTCCTGCACGGTCTCAGGCATGCGTACAGGTCCAGCTCCTTCCTGAGAGCCACGTTCACACTGCGAAAGCCGCTCGCAATCGGAGTCGTCACGGGCCCCTTGATGGCCGTTCCGTTCTTCCGAATGGAATCGAGAGCCGCCTGCGGAAGCGGTGTCCCG
>JAUVYD010000181.1 GCA_030603265.1 Dehalococcoidia bacterium | reverse complement strand
GTATGCTATCATATCGCCGTTCGCGCAACAATCACAATTTGGCATGTGAGGCTGTTCCAGCATGAGTAGAAAACACCACAAGCCACCCAGAATCCACAGCCCCTCGCGGCACGAGCAGTCCCACATCCAGAAAGCAGCTCGCACGCGGCGCATCATCCTTATTGTCAGCTCTACCTTCCTCGCAGTCGTAGCCGTCATTATTGGTGTTGGCCTCTACATCGACAACGTGCGGCCTATGAACCAGGTGATTCTCCAGGTGAATGACAGGTCATTCAAGATGGGGTATTATGTCGAATTGCTTGAGTCGTACTCGGAGGGCGTGGACCCCGCACAAATGGGCACCGTCGCAGACGCCATCACGTCGCAGCTCGCACGTGACGCGGTCATCCGGCAAGGCACCCGTGCCGAAGGAATCTTCATAACTCCGGAGGATGTGGAGAAGGAGATGGAGGCGAACGGGTTGCCCGACAGCGAGGTCTATCGGGATGCAGCCACGGCAGCCTTGTCTGTTCAGGCGCTGCGTGAGATGGTCCTGGAGGCAATGCCTTCAGAGCTCGAGCAAGCGCGCTTCGAAATCGTGCTCGTAGAAAGCCGCTCCGTCGCAGACGAAGTCAAGCGCAGCGTGGGCAACGGGGTGCCTCTCACTACGCTTGCGGAGCAGTACTCCTCGAATCCCAGTATCCCCGTTGAGCAGGACTGGGTGCCATTGGAGTTGCTCGCCAACGCGGACGTCGCCCGGGCATGCGCTACGCTGGACCCGGGGCAGATAGTCTCAATTCAGGACGAGCAGACAGCGAAGTACGGTGGCTACTGGCTGATAGAGGTGATTGACAAGGATGACAGCGGGGCCATCAAGCCGCGCGCCATGCTACTCGGGAGCCTCGAGGAAGCCTTTGCCGCAAGAGCACGACTCGACAGCGAGGACTTCGCAACCGTCGCGGCGGAACTCTCCCAGTTCATGGGCGGCGACGAGAATGCCGAACTCGACTGGGTCGGTCTGGACGACACCGTAACCGAGGCGTTCAACGAAGTGTCGTTCTCTCTCGAGCTGAACACCGTCAGCGAGCCCGTATTCGACGAGGAAGTACAGACACTGGGGGGATACTGGGTAGTCAGTCTTCTCGGCAGGGAATTGCACGAAGTCAGTGCCCAGTCCGCGGACGGACTTGCGTCCAAAGCGTTCAACGATTGGTACGCAGCCAATCTCAATGCGGCGTTCATTGAAGAATACCTGACACCCGAACAGAAGAACTGGGCTATCGAACGCGCTGTAGCGTAGACACGGCTTAGGTCAATGCGAGAAATCGGCGTAGGATTGCTTGGGCTGGGTGTGGTCGGGAGTGAGGTCGCTCACGTGCTGCTGCACCGGGCAACCAGGCTTTCGGAGCAGGTGGGCGCGGCGGTCACCCTGCGTCGGGCCCTGGTAAGAGATGTCTCCAAGGAGCGCTCACACCCACTTCCCCCGGAAATGCTGACCACCAATCCGGACGATGTGCTTGCGGCTGACGACATCGACATCGTCGTGGAACTCCTCGGAGGAGAACAGCCCGCGCTTGACCTCATACGCAGGGCGGTCTCGAACGGCAAGCACGTAGTCACGGCCAACAAAGAGATTATCGCCAAGGCAGGGTACCGGCTGCTTTCGCTTGCGGCCCAGCATGGCGTCGACCTGCGGTACGAAGCAAGCGTCGGTAGCGGCATACCCATCATTTCCCCACTCCAGCAGGACCTCGCTGCCAACGAGATCAGCGCGATTCGCGCGATAGTCAACGGCACCACGAACTACATCCTCTCCAAGATGGCACACGAGGGACTGGACTACGCCACCGCGCTCCGCCAGGCACAGGACCTCGGGTATGCCGAAGCTGACCCCACCAACGACACAGAAGGAATTGACGCCGCCTACAAGCTTGCGATACTCGCCAGCCTGGCGTTCCACACCCCTGTCAGACCGTCCGCAGTCTACAGGCAGGGCATCTCTGCGCTGAACCCCAAGGACTTCACATACGCAAACGAGCTCGGCTACGCGGTCAAGCTCCTGGCAATAGCCAAACGTCAGGGGGATGCCCTGGAGGCCCGCGTTCACCCGGCACTGACGCCACTCGACAGTCAGCTTGCCAACGTCGACGGGGTCTACAACGCCATTCAAATCGAGGGCGACCTCGTCGGCACACTGGTCTTCTTCGGTCGCGGAGCGGGAGGACAGCCGACATCGAGCACGGTGGTTGCTGATGTCCTGACTATCGCGAGAAACATCGCCAACGGGGGGCTCATCCGACCTCGCATCGAGCTCAACAGACGAATCCCCGTCATGCCCATGCTCGACGTGGAAACCAGTTACTACTTCAGGTTGGCTGTTGCAGACCAGCCGGGCGTTCTCGCCCAGATCTCGCGTGTACTGGGCGAGCACCGCATCAGCATTTCCACCGTCATACAGAAGGAACTCGACCCCGTCGCTCAGACTGCCATCATAGTCATAATGACGCACCCGGCTTCTGAGAGGTCGGTCCAGGCCGCAGTAGCCGAGCTCACACACCTGCCCCTGGTGCAGGAGGTCAGTGCGCTGATACGCGTCGAGCGTTGAGGGCGCAGCAACACAGTTCAGCTGCACCCGCTCGGGAGAGCATAGCCATGATGAAGAAAGGCGTCCTCGAGAAGTATGGCAGTCTCCTGCCCGTCACTCACGCAACACCCATAGTCACGCTCGGAGAGGGCGACACACCGCTCGTGAGGGCCCGGACGCTGGAGCGCGAACTCGGCTGCGGGGAGTTGTATTTCAAGCTGGAGGGCTGCAACCCAACAGGGTCATTCAAGGACCGGGGCATGGTCGTTGCGGTTGCCAAAGCCGTTGAGAACGGCAGCAAGCGGATTATCTGCGCTTCGACCGGCAACACGAGCGCGGCCGCGGCAGCCTACGGTGCGCGTTTCGGCCTCGAGACGATCGTCGTCATACCGCAGGGCAAGATAGCCCTCGGCAAACTTGCACAGGCAATCGCATACGGTGCGAGAATCGTCGAGATAAAGGGCAACTTCGACGAAGCTCTGACTATCGTAAGAGCTCTCTCGGAGAAGTACCCCATTACCCTGGTGAATTCCCTCAATCCACATCGCATAGAGGGACAGAAGACTGCCGCCTTCGAGGTCGTGGACGAGCTCGGCGATGCGCCGGACTACCTGTTCATTCCAGTCGGCAACGCAGGCAACATCACGGCTTACTGGAAGGGATTCGTCGAGTACTACTCGCTCGGCAAGTCACAGACACGGCCCCTTATGATGGGCTTCCAGGCAGCCGGTGCGGCTCCCATCGTCAAGGGAAGACCGGTGAAGAGGCCTCGCACGATTGCCACAGCCATACGTATCGGCAATCCGGCAAGCTGGAAACAGGCTGAGGCCGCCCGGGACGAGTCCGGCGGACTCATCGACGCCGTTACGGATGACGAGATACTCGCCGCCTACCGGAGGGTCGCGGCGTACGAAGGCATATTCATCGAGCCGGCCTCCGCCGCGTCGCTTGCCGGACTCGTGAAGATGAGCGCCAAGAAGGACTTCAGCCATTCCAGGGTGGTGTGCGTCTTCACCGGACACGGCCTCAAGGACCCTGATCTGCCGGCCAGGTATGCGGAACCGCCTACGCGGCTACCCTCTGACTTGCCCACCGTTGAGCATGCGCTGTTCGGATAGGGTCGGCGCAGACATTGGCCGCAGTAGCATCGAGGTGCAGGAGAATTTGAATCCAGAGAGCATAGAGACTGCAACCAGGATGGCGCTCGAGGCCATCGGCGAGGA
>JAUVYD010000059.1 GCA_030603265.1 Dehalococcoidia bacterium | reverse complement strand
GGTTGAGCCTGCTGTGCGGGCCTTGATTTCCGTCTGCGCTGACCGCGCCCTTTCTCAGGCTGACGAGGCGGATCGTGTGCTCTCCCGTGGTGACGGCGGCGCCTTGACCGGCATTCCCTTCATTGCGAAGGACGTGCTATGCACCGAGGGGGTCAAGACGACCTGTGGCTCCCGGATACTCGAATCCTTCGTGCCGCCGTATGACGCCACTGTGATTAGGAGACTGTTGTCACAGCAGGCGGTGCTGCTTGGCAAGTCCAACATGGACGAGTTCGCCATGGGGTCCTCGACCGAGCATTCGGCGTTCTTCCCGACGCATAACCCGTGGGATCTGGACCGCGTTCCCGGTGGCAGCAGCGGTGGTTCAGCAGCCGCCGTCGCGTGCGGCGAGGCTCTGTTCTCGCTCGGGTCGGATACCGGGGGCAGTATCAGGCAACCAGCGGGCTTCTGTGGAGTTGTGGGGTTGAAGCCGACCTATGGCCGCGTGAGCCGCTTCGGGCTTGTCGCGTTCGCGAGTTCCCTCGACCAGATAGGCCCATTTGCCAGAGACGTTGAGGACTGCGCACTCGTAATGAACGCGATTGCGGGCCCGTGCGAGCTGGATTCCACGTCGGCTCCCGTTGAAGTCCCCGACTTCACGGCGTGCCTTTCGAACGACATCCGAGGGCTGCGAGTCGGCGTGCCCCGAGAGTACTTCATCGAGGGCATGCAGCCCGGGGTAAGGGCCTGCATCGAAGAGGCGATCGGGGTGCTTGATGAGCTTGGCGCCCATGTCGACAGGAATGTCTCCTTGCCCTCAACCGAGCATGCCCTTGCGGCCTACTACATCATTGCTCCCTCGGAGGCATCTGCAAACCTTGCAAGGTTTGACGGCGTGAAGTACGGCCTCTCTGTCGGTGGAAGCACGGCGGAGGAGGCCCTCGCACATACCCGGGGCCAGGGGTTCGGTGACGAGGTCAAACTGCGCATCATGCTGGGAACGTACGCTCTTTCTGCCGGGTACTATGACGCCTACTACCTCAAGGCTCAGAAGGTGCGGTATCTCATACGCCGGGAGTTGGATGAGGCGTTCCAGAAGTACGATGTCCTCGTCACTCCCACATCGCCGACCGTGCCCTTTCCACTGGGGTCAAAACTCAATGACCCGATGCAGATGTACCTGAGTGATGTGTTTACACTTCCGGTCAATATCGCCGGCATACCCGGCCTCTCCGTGCCGGCGGGCTATGTGTCGGGGCTACCTGTGGGACTGCAGCTCATGGCAGACCGGTTCCGCGAGGACACCCTGTTACGTGTAGCACACGCATACGAGCAGGCGACCGAATGGCACCTGCGCAGGCCTGCGCTCTAGCCCTTCACTCCCGGTCCGCTACCACTGTCGCTCCGTGCAGTCACCGCTCCAGATGTTCTGCCATCGTGCCGTTCGGCTCAGTGCCCCCGGGCTGTCGAGTGTTGACCAATCGCGAGGGAGGCGACCATGTCAGTGGATGAGATCGTCAGAACCGTGGGCACGGCCGCCAGGGCGATACCAGCGATGAGGGAATACGTGCAGGACGCCTCACTTGAGGTGCATGGCAGTCTTCACTTCTTCAATCGTGACGCGTGCTACAACCGAAGCGCGCCGAGCGCCGTCCTCGATGACTTCGCGGAGGTATCCCGGCCGCTGCGCAAGCTGCTCGCGGCGCTCGCGGAACGGCCCGAAGTAGTCCGCGATAGCCTCTGCCAGCTCTTTCTTGCACTGCACGCAGCCGATCTCGGCGCCACGACACGCGGCTGCAACCTCCTCGACTCTGTCGGGCGTGAACACTCGACGCAGCGAGTAGACGTTGCAGATTTCAGGGCGGCCGGGGTCGGACTTGCGCACTCGCTGCGGGTCCGTGAAGGCGCCACTCACCCTCTTGCGAATCTCGTCCGGGCTTGAGGCAATCTCGATGTAGTTCTCGGCGCTCTTGCTCATCTTCTGCCTGCCGTCGAGGCCCACTATCATCGGAAACTCCGTCAACTTCGCCTGTGGCTCAGGAAACACGTCGCCGAACATCGAGTTGAATCGGCGCACGATCTCGCGAGCCATCTCCAGATGAGGCAACTGGTCCTCCCCCACAGGAACCACCTCACCCTTGTAGAGAACGATGTCCGCTGTCATGAGGACCGGATACCCTACGAGGCCATAGTTGACATTCTGAGGGTTCATCTTGACTTTTTCCTTGAACGTTGGCACCCGGAGCAGCCAGCTGAGAGGGGTTACCATGCTGAGCAGCAGGTGAAGCTCGGTTATCTCAGGAACGTGTGATTGAACAAAGATCACGCTCTTCGCAGGGTCGACACCTGCGGCTAACCAGTCCAGTACCATGTCGCTGATGTCTTGCTGCAGGGTTACAGTGCTCTCGATTGTGGTCAGCGCATGGAGGTCAACAACGCAGTCAAAGCAGTCGTATTCCTCCTCGAGAGCGATGAGGTTCATGATGTGGCCGAAGTAGTTGCCTATATGCTGTCGGCCGGTAGGGCGGGCTCCTGAAAACACTCGCTTCGCCATATGGTCGTGACTCCCATGGATAAGGAAATTGGTAGCGCATACCGGATTCGAACCGGTGATCTCCGCCTTGAGAGGGCGGCGTCCTAAACCCCTAGACGAATGCGCCACGCAGGAATTGAGTGTGAAGTTTATGCTGTCAGGGCGTGAGTCGTCAAGCTACAGGGGCAGTTGGGACTGCTCGCCGGGAGGCACTGCCTCAATCGCGGCGCCAATGAATGCGGCGAACAGGGGGTGTGGACGGTCCGGCCGGGACCTGAACTCGGGATGGAATTGACAGCCGACCATCCACGGGTGGTCATGCACCTCCGCAATCTCCACCAGCCGGCCGTCTTGCGAGACACCACTGAACTGCAACCCCGCCAACGATAGAGCGTCGCGGTAGTCATTGTTGAACTCGTACCGGTGACGGTGTCGCTCCCGCGTGGCGCCCACTCCGTACGCCTCGAAGGCGCGTGTGCCCGGAACAAGCGTGCACGGGTAGCTGCCAAGGCGCATTGTGCCACCCATCTGCTCGACCGCGCGCTGTTCCGGCAACAGGTCGATAACGGGGTACTCGACATCCGGCTCGAACTCGGTCGAGTTGACACTGTCCGATTGGAACACACTACGAGCGAACTCAATAACCATGACCTGCATTCCCAGGCAGAGCCCGAGATATGGGATTGAGTTCTCTCTCGCGTACCGGGCGGCAGTAATCATGCCCTCTATGCCGCGTATTCCAAACCCTCCCGGAACTACGATACCGTGCGCACCGGACAGCTGCGCAGCAGCGTTGCGGTCATCAAGCTGCTCTGAGTGCACCCAGAAGAGGTCCAGAGACTTTCCATGGAGAAGGGCCGCGTGCTTGAGGGACTCACGGACCGACAGGTATGTGTCCTCAAGTTCAACGTATTTGCCGACCAGCGCAATCGATACGGGCTCGTGGGCGTTGCGCAACCGCTCCACGATGTTCTCCCACACCGACAGGTCTCCCCGTGCTTCGGACAGGCCGAGCCTGGCTGCCACCAGTTCGCCCATCCCCACATCCGCAAGCACGAGAGGCACTTCGTAGATACTGTCGACTGTGGGCAGAGGTATGACTGCCTCCCGGGGCACATCGCAGAAGAGCGCGATCTTGTCGCGCAGCTCGTCCGGCATGTCAAAGTCGCTGCGACAGACAATTATGTCAGGTTGTATTCCCATGCTGCGCAGCTCTCTCACGCTGTGCTGTGTGGGTTTGGTCTTGAGTTCGCCTGTTGATGCAAGGTGAGGGAGGTATGTGACATGGACGTACGTCACGTTCTCACGTCCCACATCCTTGCGCATCTGGCGGATAGCCTCTATGAAGGGCTGCCCCTCAATGTCGCCGACAGTGCCACCTATCTCAGTGATCAACACATCGGCATTGATGCGGGCCGCACACTGCAAGATGGTCCTCTTGATTTCGTCGGTTACGTGAGGGACCACCTGGATAGTTCCCCCGAGAAACTGTCCCTCCCGTTCCTTACTGATAACGGAACTGTAGACTTTCCCCGAGGTGGCGTTGGCGTCCGCCGTCAGGTCCACTCCTATGAATCGCTCGTAGTGGCCGAGATCGAGGTCTGTCTCAGCACCATCCTCGGTAACGAAGACCTCACCATGCTGATAGGGCGACATCGTGCCGGGATCGACATTGAGATAGGGATCGAGTTTCTGGACAGCGACGTTGACTCCGCGGGCCTTGAGGAGTGCGCCGATGGAAGCGACGGTGATTCCCTTGCCAACCGAACTGACAACACCACCCGTTACAAAAATGTGCTTGGCCATATCGCGCGGGTGCAAGGAAACACGCCTGAGTGCATTATAGGAATCGCTGCTTCCGCTGTCAATCGCAAGCAGACTAGCGGCCTGCGCGAGGTCTTGCTGCCAATCGTGACGGCAAGCGATACGAATGTCCACTGCCGTTTCAGCGCCCGTCTGCCTGCGACGCATTCACCCTCGCCACATGATAGTTTAGCATAGTCTCTGCTTGACACGGTGCCCAGTGCATGATAGTCTCCTAGCGGCAGACGGTGGCCGTTGGCCGCATCACTTCTGCCAAGGGTGATTCAGAATGAGACGAGTGTATGTCAGAGAGGAACTGTGCATGGGTTGCGGCCTCTGCCGCGTGCATTGTGAGGCTCACCAGACAGGCGAGGACAACCTGGTGAAGGCATTCAAGAAGAGTTCGGCTCCACCGACAGGCGGCATTCGTGTGGAGAGCCTCGGCACACGAGCAATCTCGGTCAGATGCCACCACTGCGATGACGCGCCTTGCGTCGAGGCCTGCCTGACCGGCGCCCTGTACAGGGACGTGGACAGCGGACTTGTCCTGCTTGACCACGAGCGATGCATCAGTTGCGGCACCTGTACGCTGGTTTGCCCCTTCGGTGCGATTACGAGGGATAGTGAGACAAGCACGATGGTCAAGTGCGACGGCTGCCTTGACCGGGACATTCCCCTCTGCGTGACCGTGTGTCCGAACGGGGCCCTCGTGGTGAAGGAAGAGGAGGCTGCCGATGGAATCGTTCGCAATCCGGCGAGAGAGCCGGTTCTTGTGTGATTTTTGTACAACCTGACGAAGGAGGTCCCGCTGTGAATCTCAGAAAACCTAACTCGAATGATGCAACGCGAACTGCCAATCGGTCACGCGATGTTGTGCCGATGAGTGGCTTATGCTCACGTTGCGTTGACGGATGCACCGGTAACTGCGAGGTCTTCAAGGCCAGCTTCCGTGGGCGTGAACTCATCTACCCAGACCCGTTCGGCGAGATAACCGCCGGCGGTGACAAGGACTACCCGATAGACTACTCGCACCTTAACATCCAGGGCTATGCCATGGGCGCAAAGGGGCTCCCCGAGGGCGTGCCTGCAGGCCCGGACACGGCAACCTTCCCGGCAGTCAACACGGAGACCGAGTACGGCTGGGAAAAGAAGGTGAAGCTGCGGGTCCCCGTGTTCACGGGAGCCCTCGGGTCCACCGAGATTGCGCGCAAGAACTGGGAGCACTTCGCGATTGGCGCTGCACTGAGCGGCGTCACGCTGGTCTGCGGCGAGAATGTCTGCGGCATTGACCCACTACTGGAACGTGATTCCGGTGGCAAGGTTGTCTCAGCCCCCGACATGGACCGCAGGATCGAGACCTATCGCCGCTACCACGACGGCTACGGTGAGATTCTCGTTCAGCTGAATGTGGAGGATACCCGTCTGGGCGCCGGCGAGTATGTCCACAAGAAGCATGGACTCGATACAATCGAGTTGAAGTGGGGCCAGGGGGCCAAGTGCATCGGCGGCGAGATAAAGGTAGCCAGCCTTGAGCGCGCACTGCAGTTGCAGGAACGCGGCTACATCGTGACCCCTGACCCGTCCGACCCGATGAACCAGGCAGCCTTCAAGAGCGGCGCCCTGAAGGAGTTCGAGCGACACAGCCGCCTTGGGTTCGTCAGCGAAGAGGGTTTCTTCAACGAGGTTCAGCGACTTCGCGATGTCGGCTTCAAGAGAATCACGTTGAAGACAGGCGCCTACGGCCTGCGCGAGCTGGCTATGGCCATCAAGTGGGGCTCCAAGGCCAAGATTGACTTGCTCACCATCGACGGTGCGCCTGGCGGCACAGGTATGAGTCCCTGGCGCATGATGGAAGAGTGGGGCATGCCGAGCCTCTATCTACACTCGGCAGCGTACGACTTCGCCAGGCGCCTGACCGCAAAGGGCGAGCGGGTTCCCGACATCGCTTTCGCCGGCGGCTTCAGCAGCGAAGACGGAATCTTCAAGGCCCTCGCCATGGGTGCTCCGTTTGTGAAGGCTGTCTGCATGGGGCGTGCCCTGATGATTCCCGGCATGGTCGGCAAGAACATCGCCAAGTGGATAGAGGACGGAAAGCTTCCGAAGACGGTCGGCCAGTTCGGCTCGACGCCGGAGGAGATCTTCGTGTGCTGGGAGGAAGTCAAGAACATCGTCGGTGCTGATGAGATGCGAAACATCCCGCTCGGCGCCATCGGCTTCTACAGCTATGCTCAAAAGCTGAAGGTCGGACTTCAGCAACTCATGGCCGGCAACCGCAACTTCAACGTCACAGCCATCAGCCGCAACGACCTTATGTCGCTGACGGAGGAGTGTGCGAAGGTCACCGGCATTCCGTACCTGATGGATGCGTACAGACAGGAGGCACTAGCCGTACTCGACAGCTAAGTCCACCTCTATCCGGCCACATTCCTGCCGGGGAGGTACTCATTTGCGGCGGTTGGACCGATGCCTCCGCAAGAGCACACGCTAACTACAGGAGGTGAGTCATGTCTATCAATTGGGGACTTCATTTCACCGCAACGCCTGACACCTCTCGGGTCCTATCCGGCCGGACCCTGTTCAAGGCTGAGGTCGACGAAGCGCTGCTAAGAAGGGAACTCGACTCAATGGGACTTTCCGGCCCCATCTTGGGGATAATAAACGACCGGTACATCCGCAGGGTTGGGCAGGACACATGGCTGCAAGTCGGTACATCGGGCGAAAAGGACTCGAACTTCCCGATACTCTGGGACTCGACATCGGTCGAGAACGGCGACTACGAGATGCTCGAGCAAACGTATGTGGTGGTGAAAGAAGGCGCCACTCAGACGGCTATCGCCCGCCAGAACATCGTCCGTGTGGCAGTGCAAAACTGAGAGTGCGAAGCGGGTGAATCATGAATGTCGCTATCATCGACTACGGTGCAGGCAACATTCGAAGTGTGCTGTCCGCGCTGCACCGCGTCGGGTGCCACGCGACCGTGGCTCAGTCGCCATCGGACTTGCGTAGCGCCCGCGCCGTGATTCTACCAGGTGTGGGGGCGGCCGCCGACACGATGGAGAACCTGCGGGCAAGAGGTCTTGCCGATGCCGTCGTCCAATGGATCGAGGCCGATCGCCCCTTCATGGGAATCTGCATGGGACTCCAGGTTCTGTTCTCTCAATCCGAAGAGGGGGGCGGGCAGGACTGCCTGGGTGTTCTGCCCGGACGCGTGACGCGGCTGCCACAGGGGCTCAAGATTCCTCACATGGGATGGAACCAGGTGCATTACAAGTTTGAGAGCCCCCTGTTTCGAGGGATTCCCGACGGCTCCAACTTCTACTTCGTACACAGTTTCGTCGCCCAGCCGGATAATCCGTCCGTAATCCTGGGCGAGACCGAGTACGGCACACGGTTCTGCAGCGCGGTCGCGACCAGCAACCTGGTAGCAACGCAGTTTCATCCCGAGAAGAGCGGCCCTCTGGGCCTGAGGGTGTACGCCAACTTCCTGAGGGACGCCCTCCACTAGACGTTTCTCATCTCGATGGTAATCAGCGCATGCAGAAGTATAC
Organism: Dehalococcoidia bacterium; assembly: GCA_030603265.1. Classification (GTDB taxonomy): domain Bacteria; phylum Chloroflexota; class Dehalococcoidia; order GIF9; family AB-539-J10; genus SKVJ01. The sequence continues at coordinate 184 of JAUVYD010000059.1, read as the reverse complement.
GTATGTGATTGTTGGGAACTCGGCCGGCGGCCTGGCCGCGGCGCGCGAACTGCGCAAGGCGGATGGCTCCAGCCCGGTTCTTATGCTGTCCGAGGAAGAGCATGCCGGTTACTCCCGACCGCTGATTTCGAAACACGTATCCGAAGGAAAGGGCATCGACGAGATGCGCCTTCAGCCGCCTGAG
>JAUVYD010000034.1 GCA_030603265.1 Dehalococcoidia bacterium | reverse complement strand
GCCACGGTGGTTGACCAGATTGTTGAGTTGCACTCGCGCGGCAGGCAGTTGATCGTGGTGTCCTCGGGGGCAGTGGCCGCCGGCCGCGAGAGGCTGCTCAGGAGAAAGGTGGTGGAGGGCAGGAACACGGCGTTCAAGCAGGTCTTGGCCTCTATCGGCCAGAGCCATCTGATGAACACGTATGAGAGGCTGTTTGCGCGACACGACATAACGATTGCGCAGGCGCTGCTTACGCGTGATTGCCTCGTCGACCGTGCGGGATATCTCAACGCCAGGAATACACTCCTGGCTTTGTGTGAGATGGATGTTGTGTGTATCGTGAACGAGAACGATGTCGTTGCTGTTGAGGAGCTGGAGGAGCGGCAATTCGGCGACAACGACAGCCTTTCTGCCATGGTTGCGAATCTCGTTGATGCTGACCTGCTTGTGATACTGACCGACATCGGTGGGCTGTATACGGCAGACCCGAGGGTGCATCCTGATGCGACTCTGGTCCCGCGAGTCGATTGCATCGATGAAGGGATTGTGTCGCTTGCAGGTGGGACGTCGAGTAGTCAGGGCATCGGAGGAATGGTTACGAAGGTGGAAGCCGCACGACTCGCAACCTGCTCTGGAATCGACGTGGTTGTGGCGAACGGGCACGAGCCGGATGTGTTACGGCGCCTTGACGCCGGCGAGAGCGTCGGAACCCTGTTCCCGGCGTCCGTCAGCAAGTTGGAGAGCCGGAAGCGTTGGATATTGAGCGGCCTAGCTTCTCACGGCCGGGTCATTGTGGATGAAGGGGCGGTGCGCGCGTTGAAAAAGGGAACAGGGAGTCTCCTTCCCGCGGGCGTAACCTCGGTGGTTGGACGGTTCCAACGCGGTGACATAGTCGACATCGCCGCTGAAGATGGCGCCCGCATAGCCTCGGGCATAGTGAACTACAGCTCCGAAGACCTTGAGCGCATCAAGGGACAGCACTCGGAGCGGATTGCCGATGTCCTGGAGCACGCATATGGTGACGAGATTGTTCACCGTAGCAACATGGTGGTGCTTTGAAGGGAGGACGCTTGAACGAACAGCTGCAGGAACTGGAACGCAAGGCGCGGCGGGCGAAAAGCGCGACGCGGAAGCTGGCTTCCTTGCCGACTGCGAGCAAGAACGGGGCGCTTCGCGCAATGGCAGCGGCTCTCCGGGACACCCGGGAGCCTGTGCTTGAGGCCAACAGAGAGGATTACGAAGAGGCCAGGGCTTCGGGGATGAGCGAGTCCATGCTGGACCGGCTCCTGCTGACCGCGTCACGCATCGAGTCAATGGCCGATGATGTGTTGACCGTGGCGGCACTACCGGATCCCATCGGGCAGACGTTCGGGTCGCGGACGCTTCCAAACGGCCTTCAGTTGGCAAAACGCCGCGTCCCGCTCGGCGTGATTGCGGCCATTTACGAGAGCCGACCCAACGTGACCGTCGATATCTCCTCCCTCTGCCTGAAATCCGGCAATGCCACGATCCTCCGGGGAGGCAAGGAAGCGCTGCGCTCGAACAAGGCCCTCGTCACCATTGTCCAGGATGCGTGCCGGATGGCCGGCGTGCCGGATGGGGCGGTGGAGTTCATTGAGTCGACGGATCATGCTCTTGTGAGGGAGCTGCTTCGTATGAGGCAGTATGTTGACCTTGTGATTCCCAGGGGGCGTGCGGAGCTCATCCGGCTGGTTGCAGACAACGCGACGATGGCGGTAGTCACCGGAGGTATCGGTGTGTGCCACGCCTATGTGGACAAGAGCGCCGACCTGGATATGGCGCTGCGGATTGTCGACAATGCCAAAGTCCAGCGTCCGACCGTATGCAATGCGCTTGACTGCGTGCTTGTTCACAGGGATGTTGCCGACTCGTTCCTCCCTCGCCTGGCCGGGCTGTGGCAGTCGAAGGGTGTGGAGATGCGTTGCGACACTGAGGCCCTGGCGCTACTCGGTGACTCCGCGGGGCGCGGCATTGTAGCGGCAACGGAGGAGGATTGGGGACGGGAGTTTCTGGCGCTTGTAGCTGCTGTGAAGGTGGTGGAGTCCCTCGACGAGGCTCTTGAGCACATTGATCGATATGGGTCGGGACACTCGGAGGCGATTGTGACCGAGGACTACTCATCCGCGAACCGGTTTGTGGCCGAAGCGGATGCCGCGTGCGTCTACGTGAATGCGAGCACCAGGTTCACCGATGGGTCCCAGTTCGGCCTCGGCGCCGAAATCGGCATAAGCACCCAGAAGTTCCACGCCAGGGGCCCCATGGCCCTTGAGGAGATTACCAGCTACAAGTGGGTCGCTCTCGGCACCGGCCAGGTTCGTGAGTAGATTGGGGCCCGGTGTGGAGCAATCCGGTTGATGTCTCAGGTGAGCTCGCGCAAAGCCGTGTTCTGAAGCTGGAACAACTGCTGTATGCCCTTCTGCGCGAGGGAAAGCAGGATATCCGCGTCATCCTTGCTGAAAGGCTTGCGCTCGGCGGTACCCTGAATCTCCACGAACTCTTGGCGGTCAGTCATCACGACGTTGAAATCGACCTGCGCCCGGAAGTCCTCCTCGTAGCAGAGGTCCAGCAGCGGGGTGCCTTTGACTATGCCAACACTTGTGGCGGCAATCATCGTGGTGAGTGGCATGTTGTTGAGGACGCCTTTCTTCTTTAGCGCGTGAAACGCCTGATAGAGCGCGACGTAGGCGCCGGTTATGGCGGCGGTGCGTGTGCCGCCGTCCGCCTGGAGGACATCGCAGTCCACAGTCAGCGTCCTCTCGCCAAAGGAGCTGAGGTCGGTCGCCGCCCGGAGACTCCTGCCTATCAGTCGCTGAATCTCGTAGCTGCGCCCCGCGCTCCTGTCACGCGGCGTGCGTGTAAGCGTTGAACGGGGCAGCATGGAGTACTCGGCCGTCACCCAGCCCTCGCCGCTTCCCTTGAGGAAGGGGGGAACCCTTTCCTCCACGGTGACAGCGCAGAGCACCATTGTCTTGCCCAGCTCAATCAGGACGGAGCCCTCAGCGAAACTCTGGTATCCGGGAGTGATGCGCACGGGGCGGAGCTGGTCGTCTGCACGATTATCGATTCTTGCCATTGTGCCTTTCATCCGGGCGGTTCTTCACAAGAAATTCACATTTGTCTGGTAGCTTGGTTGCTCGCCCGAGTTGCTATGGTAAACGTAATTAGGCTATGATGTAAAGCTGATTGTTCGGGAGGTCACAGTATATGCGTAACTCCAGGTTTGTCAGATTCGTCACTGCAGCTCTGTGTGTTCTATTTGTAGGCGCGGCTTTCATCGCTCCTGTCGCTGTCATGGCTGATGAGGGCGATACCGAAGCGCCGCCGGTAATTCCCGACGAACTGCATGTCAACGCGAAGTTTCCGTCCATGACGGGGCCAGCGGACTCTACGTTCAAGTTCGAAGTGGAGTTCACCTTTAAGACCCAGAACAGACTGGGTGAAGATTTCGACCTGACGGTGTCCGGTCCGCCGGGCTGGCTCACCTACATCGCTGAGTCCACCTACAAGCTGGACAGCCAGATATCGGCGATTCACCTGGAGCCGTACGCGGTGAAGCAACCCGTTATTGTTGTTGCTGTCGCACCGTTCTGGCTCTACCCGGAGCCTGGCGATTACCCGATTGAGTTCAGGGCAACCTCGCCCAATGTGGATGAGGTTGTGAACATGACGGCGACGATTACCGCGCGTTATGGTGTAAGCGCCGAGACGACCAGCGGCCGACTCAACACGAAGACGACGGCTGGCAACGCGGCAACCTTCAACGTGGAAGTCATCAACAGCGGTACGGCGGTGCTCGACAACGTGTCGTTTGCGTCCAGCAAACCTGCGGGTATTGCTAATGAGCAGTGGACCGTCAAGTACGAGCCCGAGAAAATCGAGAATCTGGGACCAGGCGAGGAACAAGAGGTTGAAGTCTCGATTACCCCGCCCTCCAAGACGATTGCCGGCGACTACATGGTCACTCTGAAGTTCGATGGTGATCCGGCTTTGTCCTCGGCTCCCCCCAGTCTGGACATCAGGGTCTCTGTGGCAACCAAGACCGCGTGGGGCATCATCGGAGCTGTCATAGTCGTACTGGTGATTGGCGGGCTCGTGTGGGCCTTCCGCGAGTTTGGACGGAGATAGACCGTGGGACAGCCTGTTGTCGAAACCACGGATCTCACCAAGGTCTACGACGGATTCACCGCCGTGGACAAGCTGAACCTGCGCATTGACGAGGGGGAGATGTTCGGTTTCCTCGGTGCAAACGGCGCCGGGAAGACGACGACCCTTCTCATGCTGCTGGGTCTGACGGAGCCGACGTCGGGTTCGGTCAGGGTTGGCGGAAAAGATCCGACTCGCGAACCCATTGAGGTGAAACGTTTGGTGGGCTATCTGCCGGAAAGGGTCGGGTTCTACGAGGACATGACCGCCAGGCAGAACCTGTTCTACACGGCCGAGTTGAATCGGATTCGGCGCGCTGAGGCTGACGAAAGAATCGCGTCACTTCTGGGGACTGTCGGGTTGTCTGAGGTCGCGGATCACCCTGTCAACACCTTCTCGCGCGGGATGAAGCAACGCCTTGGCATTGCTGACATCTGGGTCAAGGAGCCCAAACTTGCCTTTCTGGACGAGCCGACCACGGGCATCGACCCCAACGGCGTCGACGATATTCTGAAGTTGATTTCGGATATGGGGAAGAAAGGCATCACCATTATTTTCTGCTCCCATCTTCTGCCTCAAGTGCAGAAGCTATGCTCAAGGGTCGGCATTCTTGCGAAGGGGCAACTGGTCGCAGATGGAGCAATCGACCGGCTGGGACGGGACGCGGCCGGCGCCGGCCGATACCGCATGGAGGCGGAGGTCGATGCCGCGCAACCCGCTATCGTCGATGTGATTCGACGGGTCGAGGGTGTGCGCGATGTCGAGATGACAGGCAACGTCCTCGGTATCACGGCAGACAAAGACCTTCGCGGGCAGATCTCGCGTGCCATTATTGACAGCGGGGCTCTTCTGGTTGGGATGAGGGTGGAGGAGTACAGTCTCGAGAGAATCTACAAGCGATACTCGAAAGAGGCGTAAGCAATATGTATGCCGTATTTCGCAAAGAACTTGCCGACCACATCAGCAGCATGCGTTTCATCATCCTGTTCCTACTGGTATTCCTTTCGGCGATGTTCGCTATCTACATCGCTATTCAGACGATTCGCAGCGTAGTCGGTCCTACGACCGAATTCATTTTCCTTAAGCTGTTCACGACATCGGGGGAGAACCTCCCTTCGTTCCTTTTCTTCCTGTCGCTGTTCATCCCTATTGTCGGGATAGCCCTGGGTTTTGACGCTGTGAATAGCGAGCGCAGCAGCGGAAACCTGAGTCGGCTCATGTCTCAGCCGATATACCGCGACTCCGTGATAAACGGCAAGTTCATTGCCGGCCTCACGGTGCTCGGAATCATGATACTGGGTGTGGTGCTGATTGTGGCAGGTCTTGGACTGCGCATCGTGGGTGTGCCGCCAAACGGTGAAGAGGTTGTGCGCGTTCTTGCGTTCGTCGCCGTGAGCATCGTGTACGGGGGTTTCTGGATGGCTCTTGCGGTGCTGTTCTCCGTCTTCTTCAAGAGGACGGCAACCTCGATGCTGGCGTCCCTTGCCGTGTGGATATTCTTCTTCTTCTTCCTGACCGTCATTGTGGGAGCTGTGGCAAATGCGGTCGCCCCTGTGGACGCGAATTCGAGTATTGAGATGATTGTCCGTAATGCTACCTTGGAAGGATCCTTGGCCCGCATCTCGCCGTGCACTCTGTATGGCGAGGCGATAGTTGCTCTGCTGACGCCGGAAGTGGGTTCAGTGAATCCGACGCTGCTGGTGCTGAGTTCCTACTCCGGACGTATGGCCAATCCTCTGCCTCTCATGGATAGTCTCCTTCTCATCTGGCCCCAGGTTGTGACCATTATCGCGCTGTGCGCCATCTGCTTCGGGACCTCCTACATCCGGTTCATGCGCGAAGAAGTACGGTCTATCTAGCCGGGCTGAGGTTGGCGAGATGACCTGAGCGCTTGCGCTCGTGACCGGGTGGTCTGTTCCGGCTGTGCACTGGAGTCGCGGCTCTCGGGGATGGCGAATGTGGGCCTGGATGGTGGTCCGTCATTCCTGCGGAGCCGTTTCCTTCTCAGACGAACCTCCCGGGCTTGCCAGCGGCATGTCGTGACGGCTATAGTGCCCCGACACGGCTTGCAGCATGATAGAGACACTGGCCATTGTCACAGCATACCTCTTGGGTTCCGTTCCGTTCGCGTACATCATTGCCCGGGCGAAGAGCCGCATCGACATACGTGACGTCGACATCGGCAATGCGGGCGCGGGCAGTGTGATACGTGCCGTTGGACTGCGTGCAGGCATCGTTGTTCTTGTCGCTGACATAGCCAAGGGCACGGGAGCCGTGTTCGCCGCGCAGGCGCTCGAGGTTGGACTCCCATGGGTGCTGGCTGCTGGAGTGGCTGCTGTGCTTGGCCACATCTATCCTGTCTACATCGGGTTTCGAGGGGGACAGGGAGTTGCCACCATGATTGGCGTATTCTTGGGAATTGCGCCCAAGTCCATGGGGCTGGCGCTTGCGGTGATGGGAATCATCCTGCTGTTCAACATCCGAAAGGGAGGGTCTCGCCGACTGTTCCTTGTCGTTGCGTGTGGAGCACCGTTTGTGCCGGTGTTCACGTACGCGGTCTATGATTCTGTGACGCTGACTGCGTACACTGTGGTGCTGATTGCGTGTGTCGCCTTGCGCAACAGGAAGGGATTGCGTCATCCCGGTTCGATTACGAGACGAGTTCTCGGGGAAACCGAGAGCGGTGGGTAGAACTCGGAGAGGTGTCGAGTGGATACGGGCTACGATCTGAGGTTCTTCGTCGGGCATCGGGTCTCGGGCAATCTGCGACGGGAGATTGGCCTTGTGGGATTGATCGCCATAATGATTGGCCTCAATATCGGGGGCTCGCTTTTCTTGCTGACTGCGCTGGCGGCGGGGTTGACGGGGTCTTCCATCATCATTGCTCAGTTCGTGTCGGCCGCTCCCATCCTGCTCAGCATCCCGGCATACGTCGCCCTCTCGTCGGCCTTGCCCGTCACCTGTGCAAATTACCAGTACGCCAAGCTGTTCTCCAGGCCGCTGGCCGTCGCCGCCTGGATGGTGCTGTTCATTGCCATCCCGCTCGGCATGCTGCCGCTGTTCGCACTTGCCTCCGCGAAGCTCCTTGCAGTACTGGTTCCCGGGCTGCCGGTGACCTTGTCTGCCATAGGCGTGATGAGCCTGCTGTCGATCTTCAACCTGCTGGGCGTACGCGTCACTACGCAGGCGCAGTTCGTGGGAGTCGCGGTGCTGCTTGTGGCATTACTCACGTTCATCTTCGGCGGCATGCCTGCTATCGACGTGGATAACCTCGCAGTTCGTTTCACTGGAGGACCGGTTGGCTTCCTGGGAGCATCGGCGCTCCTGTATACGCTGCTGGCAGGAGGGCTCTTCGGGGTCGAGATGGGTGATGAGATACGGAACGCGCGGCATGTGATTCCGCGGGCGCTCGTGATCAGCATAGCGACTGTGCTCGTGCTGTATGTGCTGATTGAGATTGTGGCTGTGGGAGTGGTGGGGTGGGAGCAGTTCTCGGCCGGCACCCTCGGTGACGTAGCTGCGGCTTTCCTGTCCGGTGGGTGGTTGGGGCTGTTCGTCATCGGAGGCGGCATCATGGCCAGCATGACCACAATCAACCTGGCGCTTGCTGCGGCAGGCAGATATGCACTGGCCTTCTCCTTCGACGGGTACTTCCCGAGAGCTTTCTCGCAAGTGAGCGAGCGCTTCGGCACTCCGCATAACGGGCTTCTTCTGATATACCTGATGACGATTGCGACGCTGCTCATCAATCCACCTCTAATGGTTATCGGTGCAATGCTGAATTTCGGCCTTCTGTTCATGGTGACGCTCGTGTTGCTTGCGGCCGTCCGCCTCTTGCGCCGGCACCCCGCGACATATGAGCGCTCGGCTGTCCACGTGAGGCCGAGGCTCCTGGTGTTCTGTTGCAGGGCTGCGGTGGCCATCAATCTCGTGTATATGCTGGTGCTTGCCGTGGCGCTGAAGTGGACGTTCCTTATCTTCGTGGGGGCCATTCTGGTGGGGCTGGCCCTGTTCTACAGCAGGAAACGCGGCCTGTGGCGCTGAATCGGAACCGTGGCTACGCGTGGCCTGCCATCGGACGATATCGAACAGCACGACCTGTGCACCTGTATTGGGCGACAAGGAGGAAAACCGGGGAATGAGTATCGCTGACATGTTCAGGCTGGATGGAAAGGTCGCGCTGGTGACGGGGTGCAAGAGGGGGCTCGGGCGTGGCTTCGCACTGGCACTCGCCGACGCCGGCGCGGATATTCTCGGTGTCAGTTCGACGCTGGAAGAGGATGGGGGACAAGTTGGGCGTGAAGTCAGAGAGCTGGGACGCGCGTTCGCGGCGTACAGATGCGACCTGTCCAACCGTGAGGAAACCTACGACCTCGTGCGCCGCGTGAAGAACGATTTCCCTGTTGTTGACATACTCTTCAGCAATGCGGGGGCGATATCGCGGTCGCCTGCTGTTGAACACCCTGACGAGGTATGGGATCGCATCATCGAGGTCAACCTGTCCTCGCATTTCGTGCTTGCTCGCGAGTTCGGCAAGGACATGGTTGCGCGTGGCGCCGGGAAGATAGTGTTCACCGCATCAATGATGAGTTTCCATGGCGGCATGCTGATACCGAGCTACACGGCGAGCAAGGGCGCCATCGCGCAGTTGACGAAGGCGCTTGCGAACGAGTGGGCTCCCAAAGGCGTGAACGTCAACGCAATCGCCCCGGGCTACATCGCCACCGACATGAACCCGGAGTTGAGAGAAAACCCGGAGACGAACAAGTTCATTCTTGACCGCATCTCTGCAGGGCGATGGGGCACGCCGGCGGACCTGCAGGGTGCTGCGGTGTTCCTCGCTTCCGAGGCATCGGCCTATGTGCACGGAGTGGTGCTGCCTGTTGATGGCGGCTGGTTGGCGCGCTAGCGAGACGCGGTGATGATTGCCCGGTGCAAGCGGCAGCCGCTGGAGTGGCGTAG
>JAUVYD010000004.1 GCA_030603265.1 Dehalococcoidia bacterium | reverse complement strand
AGCGCAGACGGAAAGCAGGGCCCGCACCGCAGGCTCAATGCTCTCGATGCGTTGAAGGCACGACTCCGTCAATTCACGAGAAGATAGCTCCCGTGAATGGAGGAGCCTTCGGGCATCGTGAATGGACAGCGCGTAATGTCTATTGGAGGTGTCCATAAGCTAGAATCGCCAACAACCCGCGGTCATAATAAGCAGTCTCAACGCTATTCCAGGATTGACGCCACGCGGAAACACGAATCCTGGCTGTCAGGAGCGTTGGCCAGCACGGAGTCCTGAGACAGCGAGGGCCTCGACACATCGTCACGCGTGATGCTCTGCAGCAGGCTCGCGTGTGGCGCCGCCGGCACGTTCGCCGTATCAAGTGCCTGGAGGACGCGGAAATGGTCGAGAATCACGGACAGCTCGACGCGGAACCGCTCGATCTCGTCTTCGCTCACGCCAAGCCGTGCCAGCCAGGCAATGTGCCGCACTTCTTCAGTAGTAAGAGCCATTTGATGACAGGAACCGAGCGATTATAGCACCGGCCCAGTGCACTCGCAATTGGCTGTACCTGTCCGTGTCAGTGTTGCGAATGCTGCGGCACTGCACGTATAATCACGGGCAATCCGTCCTCCCCACTACAGAGCAACGGAAGGAGTACTGCCGTGGAGTCCTACGCGCCGGAGAAGATACGCAATGTGGCCCTGATCGGACACTATGGGTCGGGAAAGACCTCCCTTGCAGAACTGATGGCGTTTCGTGCCGGTGCTATCAAGCGGCTTGGCAGCGTCAACGAAGGCTCCAGTGTATCTGACTATGACCAGAGCGAAATCGACCGCAACATGAGCATATCCCTCGCGCTCCTTCCTGTGGAGTGGAAGGGCTACAAGCTGAACCTCATGGACACGCCCGGCTACGCTGATTTCGCCGGGGAAGTCAAGACAGGACTGCGTGTCTCGGACGCATGCGTCGTTTTCGTGTGTGCCACCAGTTCGGTTGAGGTTGGCACCCAGCAGGTGTGGACATACTCGCGAGAGCTCAACCTCCCCGCGGTTTGCGCCATCAGCAAGATGGATCGCGACAACGCCGACTTCCAGAAGACCCTCGCGGACATGCAGTCGAAGTTATCCAGCCGCTGTGTGGCAATCCAGATGCCGATTGGCTCACAGGCCGGTTTCAAGGGAGTGATAGACCTGGTTACCATGCGTGCGCATGTCGGTGAGAGCGAACAAGACATTCCATCCGAGTATGCGGACGAGGCACAGGCCCTGCGAGACAAGCTTGTTGAGACCGTCGTTGAGGTAGACGATGAGCTTCTGACGAAGTACCTTGAAGGTGGCGAACTCTCCGTCGAGGAGATTGTCGATGCCGTCCGGCGCGCAACGGCTCAAGGCATTGCGATTCCGGTCTTTGCGACCTCCGCGACGTTGGCTATCGGTGCGGACGCGCTCCTGGATTCCATGTGCTCGGTATTGCCGTCCCCCGTGGAGCAACAGGCGGCGTCTTCCGAGCTCGTCCCCTCCCCATCAGCACCGGCACAGGCTCTTGTCTTCAAGACCACGGCTGACCCTTTCACAGGCAAGATAAGCTACTTCCGTGTGTATGCGGGAGAGATTGCCAGCAACTCGCAGGTGTGGAATGTGAATAGGAGTGCCGCAGAGCGCATTGGCCAGGTCTTCGTGCCTCTTGGCAAACATCAGCACACCGTCGCCCGGGTATCGGCGGGAGACATCGCCGCAATCGCGAAACTCGGCGTGACCTCGACCGGCGATACCCTCGGCGCCCGTGATTTGCAGTCGCCTCTGGCGAGCATCGCATTCCCGAAGGCCAGATACGGCATGGCGGTCCAGCCGGATTCGAAGGCCGATCTTGACAAGATGAGCACGGTCCTGCCACGTATGGTTGAAGAGGACCCGTCACTGGTTCTGAGACGCGACCCTGACACCGGAGAGACGCTGATGTCTGGCCTCGGCGACACCCATCTGGAGGTCGTCAAGGAAAGGATGAGCAGGAAATTCGGCGTCAAGGTGGTGCTTGGCACTCCCGCCGTCCCGTACAAAGAGACGATTTCCGTGCCCGCCAAGTCCGAGCACAAGCACAAGAAGCAGACGGGTGGCCACGGACAGTATGGCCACGTCCTCCTCCGGCTCGAGCCGCTCCCCAGGGGCAGTGGCTTCCAGTTCGAGATAAAAGTTGTCGGTGGCGCGATACCATCCAACTACCTTCCCTCCGTAGAGAAGGGGGTCAACGAAGGTGTTCACGAGGGAGTACTGGCTGGATATCCGGTAGTGGACGTCAAGGTCACCCTCTATGATGGCAGCTTTCACGCGGTGGACTCGTCGGACATCGCATTCAAGATCGCAGCTTCTCAGGCTCTCAAGAAGGGCTTTCAGCAGGGACAGCCGGTGCTTCTCGAGCCAATCATGGATCTCACTATCAGAGTGCCTGAGGGCATGACCGGTGATGTGATTGGCGACCTCAATACCAAGCGAGGCCGCGTACAGGGCATGAATCCGGAGGCACACTACAACGTAATCACGGCGCAGGCACCGTATGCCGAGCTTCTTCACTATTCAATCGACCTCCGCTCGATGCTGCAGGGCAGGGGAGACTTCGATATGGAGTTCAGTCACTACGAAGAGGTGCCTGCCCACATCAGTCAGCGCATCGTCGCGCAGCACGCTGCGAAGGCGGAATAGCGGCTGGCCCGAACCAAGACAGACAGAAGACTGCGCGGCGACGAGCCGCGCAGTCTTTGTTTCATAGACTACCGAAGGGTGTCAGTCCGTCAGCAGTTCCCGGAGTTTCTGAGTGAAGGCGGGCAACACATCTTCGAACTTGCCGACGACACCGTAGTTGGCTTCCAGGAAGATATTGGCCTCAGCATCCTTGTTGATAGCCACAATTGTTTTGGAACCAGAACAACCCGCCATGTGCTGGCTGGCGCCTGAGATAGCTACCGCCACGTAGAGGTCCGGCGCCACTATCTTGCCGGTGAGTCCAATGTGCAGGGCCTCGGGCGCCCATCCGTTGTCACAGGGAGGGCGCGATGCGCCGACTGCCGCGTGCAGGACATCGGCGAGTTCTTTCAGGACGGTTCCGAAAGGCTCGGCCCCGCCTGCTCCCCGGCCACCACTGACAACGACCGAAGCGTCCTCCAGCTTGACGCCAGTGACCTCCTCCTGGACTCGCTCCAGCACCTTGACCGGTTCTGTCGCCGGCTCGGCAGCGAGCTGAATGGTCTCCGCTGGATGCGAAGGATTCGGTTCCCCCGCGCTCATCGCCTTCGGGCGGACTGTCGCAATCTGCGGCGCTGCCCGGGCTGCGAACTCGGCGAGAGCATTCCCACCGTACACCGGTTTTGTCATTACGACTGTCTTGCTGTCAGGGTCAATTTGCAGGTCGATGCAGTCCGTGGCTACGGCCGCTCCAAGGCGAAACGCCAGGCGAGGACCGAGTTCTCTGCCAAGCGCGGTATGGCCGATCAGTACGACTGCAGGGGCTGCCGCAGCAATCGCCTGGGCCGCCAGGGCGACATGCACGGCGGCGCTGCCGGCGGCATCCTTCGTGAGTTCCGCGGTGTATACGGCGTCGGCTCCTCGCGCGCCCGCCTCTGCGACGCTGTCGCCGGGCGCGTCGCTCGCGACAACGCAGGCAACGTTCTGTCCGAGCTCATCGGCCAGCTTGCGGCCACATCCGAGGAGCTCACACGTTGTGCTGGATAGCTTTCCACCAGCGACCTCTCCGTAGACAAGTACTCCCTTGTACTCTTTCATCATGTCCTCCTGTGTGTCTCCGCCCTAGATGAGCTTCGCTTCGCGGAGCCTGATTGCGAGATTGGCGCCGGCTTCGGCGGCGTTTTCGCCTTCCACCATTTCGCAGTGGGCTTCCTTGACCGGCTGGAAGAGGCGGTTCAGCTGAAGCCGTCTCCCTGGCTCCCCAACCTCAGTGGTGTCAAGTCCAAGGTCAGCGGGAGTCCAGACGATGGGCTGCTTTCTGGCTGCCGCCATGATGCCCTTCAGAATCGCGTATCGCAGGTTGCCGAGTTCGCTTGTCACGGTTACTACGGCAGGCGTGTCGACCTCGATAACCTGGTACCCGTCAGGAATCACCTGCTCAATGCGGAGCTTGCCATCGACAGCCTCGACTTTTCGCGCGAGCGTCACAACGGGAAGGCCGAGCAGCTCTGCAAGTCCCGCTCCAACCTGCCCTGCGTCCCAATCCGAGGACTGGCGACCGCAGAAGATCACATCATATCCGTCGAGCTTCTGCACGGCCTTGGACAACGCGTACGCTGTCGACCAGCTGTCGCTGTCCTCAAACGCCGCGTCCTCCAGCAGAACGAGTTCATCAGCCCCGACGGCGAGGGACTTCTTGATCACATCTCTAGCCATGTTGTTCCCCAGGCTCAAGACGGTGATTTTCCCGCCTGCCTTGTCTCTTATCCTGAGCGCTGCCTCCAATGCGAATTCGTCATACTGGCCGATGACCTGCTTGATGTCCGGTGGCAGAGTCATCCGCATTGTTTTCGCGTCCACCTTGAAGGAACTCGGGGGGGCCTCTGGGTCAAGCACCTGCTTGCAACAGACAACCATTCTCAAATCCGACATTGGAGCAACCTCCTTGCCTTACGTGCCAGTCCCGCTCGCCAATTCGGGGTGCTGCCGTTCGACTAGTTGAACGGCGTGCGCCAGGCGGGACATGCATCGTTCTCTTCCCAGGACTTCCATGGTCTCGAACAAAGGCGGCGCTGCGGTTCGCCCTGTCATGGCAACCCTCAGCGTGCCGAACAGTTGCTTGGTGGACACGCCCATGTCGTCGCTAAGAGGCCTTACCGCTTCCTCAAGCGAGACAGCGCTCCAGTCCTGCTCCGTCGGGACTACAAGCGAGACCCGATTCAGGATCTCTCGCGCCAGCGCTGCCTCCATTCCCTTAACGAGCAAGTCCTCACACGGATATGAAAGCTCGTTCCGGAAGAAGAATTCGCAAAGGTCTGCAAGCTCGTCCAGCTTCTTCGCTCGTTCCTGCACGAGTCGTGCCACACTGGCGACGTAGTCGATGTTCAGGGGCCGCCCGATGTCGGCCGGCAGATCGCGCTCGAGATAGGGCAGCGCTCGCCGGGCAAATTCCCCGGGGGACAGAGCGCGTATGTATACGCCGTTCATCCAGTCCAGTTTCGGCTTGTTGAACACGGCTGCGGTCTTGCCGATGCGCTCGAGCGAGAAGTTGGCAACGAGTTCCTCACGCGACAGCAGGTCTGTCTTGTCGTCGAGCGACCAGCCAAGAAGCGCCAGGAAGTTGACCATCGCCTCCGGCAGATAGCCCTGGTCGCGGTACTCGCTGATAGTTGTGGCGCCGTGTCGCTTGGACAACTTCGCCTTGTCAGGCCCGAGAATCATGGGCAGATGGGCGAATTGCGGGGGCTCCCAACCAAAGGAATCATAGAGCATGACGTGCAGTGGCGTGCTTGAGATCCACTCATCCGCCCGCATGACATGGGTGATGCCCATGTCGTGGTCATCCACCACGTTGGCCAGATGATAGGTCGGATAGCCATCGGACTTCATGAGGACGTAGTCATTGAGGTTCGCGTTGCTGAAGACAACCTCGCCTCTTATCAGGTCTCTGACCCCCGTCTCTCCGGAAAGGGGGGTCTTGAACCGAACGACGGCTGTCTCACCTGCAGCCAGCCTTCGCTCGACCTCAGCCGCACTCAATTCCCGGCAGTGACCGTCATATCGGGGGGGGAGGTGGTTGCGTGTTTGTTCCTCCCGCACAGCCTGCAGACGCTCGGGGGAGCAGAAGCAATGGTATGCCCTGCCGCTGCGGACCAGAGCCTCAGCACCGTCACGGTACAGTTGCAGTCTTTCCGACTGGAAGACAGGGCCCTCATCCCAGTCGAGTCCCAACCAGCGCAGTCCATCCTGGATGCTCTCTACGGCGCCCTCGACACTCCGGGCTGTATCGGTGTCCTCGATGCGCAGAATGAAGATGCCGCCATATCGGCGCGCGAACAGCCAGTTGAAGAGGGCTGTGCGGATGTTGCCTACGTGTGGAAAGCCAGTAGGGCTCGGCGCGAACCGGACTCTGACCTGAGAGTATGTATCAGTCACCATGCTGCAAGGCGCCGACTGAGCAGGCAAGACGGCGTAATAGCGGTCGGTTCACCGGGCTGACAAGGGCTCACTTCGACAGTACCTTCTGTAGACCCTTCAGCCGCCCCAGATGTTTCTTGAGCTTCTGAGAGAGTTGCTCGGTCTGGCGAAGGGCCATCTCTGTGTCTTCCATCTCCGCATGGATCGAGAACAGTAGTCTGCTCTGCCGTTGTGCAAGATCGGCCTCGTATGCAGAAAGGTTGTCGAAACCACTGTCACCGAGAAGCTCAGAGAGCAGCTTGCTCTCCCGACCCCGCTGCTCTCCGGCAAGTCGCTCAACCGAATCGGAGTACTGTCTGTTCTCCATAGAAACGCCCTCGGACTATAGCATTTTGAGTGCCCCCGGGCAAGGTTCACGGCTGTGCCAGGCTTCTTGCCGAGGCAAGCGCACTGGTGAGGTCCGGAGGCAGTGGCGACACGAATCCCTGCTCAGTCGCGGAACCCGGTAGTCTGAAGGCCAGCCGGTGCGCGTGAAGAAACTGGCGTTTCAACACACCGCTCAAGGCCTGTCTGCTGTTCTTCCCGCCGTAGGTGCGGTCCCCCGCGACAGGGTGATCAATGGACTCGAAGTGGACGCGAATCTGGTGTGTGCGTCCCGTGGCGGGCATCGCGGAGACCAGCGCGAAGTCACGAATGTACTCACGTACCGTGTAATCCGTTCTCGCCGGCTTGCCGGTCGCAACAATCGCCATCCTCTTGCGGTGAACCGGGTGACGCCCGATAGGTGCATCGATGGTCCCGCATTGCGGTGGACTGCCGACGACAAGGGCAAGATACTCCTTGTGGACCGCTCCCTCCTTGAATTGTCTCACCAACCACTCACGCGCCGGCTCAAGCTTGGCCACCACGATGAGCCCTGACGTGTCCTTGTCCAGCCTGTGTACGATTCCCGGGCGAAAGACCTCGCCACAGGCGAGCGTCGGGCAATGGCCGAGAATCGCGTTCACCAGCGTATGCTCGGAGTGACCGGGGGCCGGATGAACCACCATCCCTGCAGGCTTATCCACAACGAGCACGCTCTCATCTTCGTAGACGATATTGAGCTGGCTCGTCTCGGGTTTGGGAGCGGTCTCAGCAGCCGGAAGGCGAAAGTGAACGATGTCTCCGATACGAACGCCCTGGCTTGCCTTGCATGTTTCGCCGTTGACGACGACCCGTCCCTCGCGTATCAGACGGTGGGCCTGTGCGCGCGAAAGCTCTTCGACCCTTTCGCTGAGAAACTGGTCGAGCCGTTTCCATGCGATGTCGGCGCACAGCTCAACGAGGGAGGAATCGCACTCAGTCGTCTGGACCGTCGGCAGCAACGAATGTACCTCGCTTGAAGAGGATTGGAAGAAGGACAATGGTTCCCACGACTATGCACGAGTCGGCGAAGTTGAAGAAGGGCCAGTGGACACCGGGAAGGAGTTCGACATCAATGAAATCGGTGACGCATGAGAGAACCACTCTGTCGATCAGGTTCCCGATTGCACCACCCGCGATGAGAGCGATGCACGCCGCTTCGATGCGCGATGGTATGTAGCCATACCGCAAGCGAAGATGGCGTAGAGCGATGGGAATCAGAACGAGAACAACGATACTGGCCGCAGTCGGAATCAGGATGTAGCCCTGCCCGATACCGAACACCGAACCGGTGTTCTCAACCCGGGTCAGGCTCAATGGACCCAGCACCCGGATGGACTCACCAACATCAAGTGCCGCCCTGACCCACGCCTTGCTCAGCTGGTCAACCAGGATGACAGCTACGATGATGGCTGCGGGAATAGCTGCGCGACTACGACGCACCGGTGGGATTCCTCAGCTGCTGCGCCTTGCACCCCATGCAAAGGCTTGCCTGGGGGCGAGCCTCCAATCGCTCCTGTTCAATAATCCGGCCGCACTTCTCGCACTTGCCGTACGTACCAGCCTCGAACTTCTCGAGGGCATGGTCTATCTCGGCCAGGGTGGCTCGAAGACTGCTTTCGAGCACCAGTCGCTTCTCAAATTCAAAGGTCTCGGTTGCCTCTTCCTCTCTCTTGCCGAAAGGGCTGCCCTCACGGGTTTCACCCGCGTTCTCGCTATCGGCCCGCAGCAACTCCATGCGCTCCAGGACCTGCGCCCTATCATGCTCCAGCTTCGTACGCAGATGCTTAGACCTCATCATAGCCGTCATTCCTCACCTTCTCGCCGATTCGAGTCTATTGTACCGTCGAAGTTAATATGTGCCAACGACTTCCGCGTAGCACCCGGTCGGCCGGGCCCTTCGCGGATGCAATGCGGAAATCAGTCACAGGCGCTTGCCTGCTGTTGTCGTCTGACTACGCCTATCGAGCGAACACTCCTCGGATCGCAGGGTCAAGCCCGCTACCGAGCTGCTCAATGGCCTCACATCTCACCTGGTTCAGCCCTTTCTGGTTCTCTTCGAACTCTGCACTTGTGAACAGTTTCTCGGGATGCAAATAGATGTCGTCCAGGTTCCGTACCGACCTGGGCACCTCGAACCCCGTCGGCGATTCCTCCCAGTCCTCAAGACCTCCCCGCAAGAGGGAGTCGAGGATGGCCATCGTGTGCTCCAGTTTGATGTCCCTGTAGCGGCTATCGCCCGCCTCATCCAGGTCATTCGACTCAGCCCTGAATACGCCGATGTTCCCGGTGTTCAGCAGATAGTAGTTCATGTTGGGAAGGCCTTTCAAGATGTCGTAGAAACGATTGGCGTGAGCCGCCCTGTCGCCAGCAACGAACGGGTCGTAGAAGAACTCTCTCTTGATCTTGCCCGCGAGTGCCGGATTGCCGGCCGACGATTCCATCGCCTGGCCAAGCACCATCAAGGCAGCGGCTTGCTCCCTGTTCAGACGCGAAATCGCCGGAATGAGAGGTCCGCGGGTTATCAGCACGAAGTTGTCCACACGGTCGACGTCTATGAAGGCGCTCGCATGCATGAAGTTCTCACGGCGAACCACCGCGCGACCGTTGGACGTTCGCTGCAAGTCATAGAAGTCGAACTCACCGTTCTCATCCACGTAGACGTTCTCGCACGTGGTTGACGGCTTCAGAAGCCCATAGTAGATCTCGGCTTGGGTTCCGGGGTTCACTCCTTCAGTCTTCACAAACACGCCGCCGCCCTCGAATCCGCGGAATGAGCCATCCGGCATCAGCGTGCCGCCATCGTCCTGGACCAGCCATGACTTCTCGCTTCCCTTGCGGGCAAGAATCCTGGACGTGGTCGTCGTCTTTCCATTTGCGCTCAGTGCCACGAGCAGTGTTCTCACGGTTTGGTAGTCACCGTGTGCTGACTGGAGCCGGTCCTCGCGGCAACCGGCGTGAAGGAAGATACCTGGTCCGTACGTCTTGGCCGTCCAGTCCGACGCGGCGAACACGCCTTTCTTGTATTCGCCAATGTAGTTGCTATTGCGCACCACCTTCACCACTCGCCCGTCATCCAGCATTGCCAGCCGGATTGCGATGTCTTTCTCAGAAAGCGGCAGGCTCTTGTTGCGTTCGAAATTGTCATCACCGTACATGAGAATCTCGTACGTCGGTTCCGCTACCTCTCCGAGGGGCGGCAGGAACAGATTCTGTCCTCCACACGCCACGTGCGCGAAGCTCTCAGGCAGCGTCAGACGAACAGTTGTGCTGCTGTCCCTGTTGCCAACCACCCGGTCGACCGAAATGAGCCGCATGGTCGACATGACATTCTCGCACTGCAACAGCAGACGTGCCTCTTCTTCGCCGAACTGGGAATCCACGCTGTTCTTGGTGAAGCTCGCTGCCCGTGAAGTCGGCTCGCTTTCAGCGACGTAGTTCCCGTAGGCACTCATTCGTGCTCCGGGCTGGCGTGCCACCATCCCCCTGAGTGTTTCCTCGTCGGGGTTCTCCGTGAGTCGTCCTTCTGCCTTGGCTTGCTCGCGTATCCTCGCAGCTGTGCGGGCGAATTCCTGCAAATCCATTGTCATCTACTATACCTCTCTGAAGTCTCCTTCGACGGTTCCGTCATCAGTACCCTGTTCTTCCGCAGCGGGGCCTTCAGCATCGGGCTGCTGGCCAGGCTGTCCGTAGACAGCGGCGCCTGCTTTCTGCACGGCATCGGATAGCTCCTGCATGGCGCTCTTGATTGCCGCGACATCCTGGCCCCCAAGGGCAGAGCGCACGGCGGCTGTCTTGCTCTCAATCTCCTGCTTGACGTCCTCAGGGAGCTTGTCCGCATGTTCACGCAGTGTCTTCTCAGCCGTGTAAGCCATACTGTCAGCAGCGTTGCGCGCCTCAGCTTCCTCTTTCCTCTGTGCATCTTCGGACGCGTAGCTCTCGGCATCCTTCCGCATCTTGTCCACCTCGTCCTTGTTGAGGCCACTTGAGGCAGTAATCGTGATCTTCTGTTCCTTCCCCGTTCCCTTGTCACGAGCGCTCACGTTCAAGATACCGTTCGCATCTATCTCAAATGTGACTTCCACCTGGGGCACGCCCCTTGGGGCTGGCAGTATCCCATCCAGCATGAACCGGCCAAGAGTCCTGTTGTCTCCGGCCATCGGCCGCTCTCCCTGGATCACGTGTATCTCGACGCTCGACTGGCTGTCGGTCGCCGTGCTGAAAATCTGGCTCTTCTCCGTCGGAATAGTCGTGTTCCGCGGTATCAGAGATGTCGCGACACCGCCCAGCGTCTCGATTCCCAGTGTCAGTGGTGTCACGTCAAGTAGCAGGACCTCGCCCACTTCTCCCTTGAGGACACCGGCCTGAATAGCGGCGCCCAACCCAACGGCCTCATCGGGATTCACTCCTTTGACGGCTTCTTTGCCGAAATACTGGCGAATGACTTCCTGGACCTTGGGCATCCTTGTCTGGCCGCCGACAAGAACGACATCGCTCACCTGTGAAGGCGAGATCCCGGCATCGTTCATGGCCTGCCGCACCGGTTCCAGTGTGCGCTCGATAAGGTCACCTACGAGTTGCTCCAGCTTGGCCCTCGACAGGGTAGTGTTCAGGTGCTTCGGCCCGCTTGCGTCTGCGGTAATGAACGGGAGATTGATGTCAGTCTGCGTGACTGTCGACAACTCCTTCTTGGCTTTCTCAGCGGCGTCTTTGATGCGCTGGAGAGCCATCCGGTCCTGTCTCAAGTCAATCCCGGACTCCTTCCGAAACTCGTCACAGACCCAATCCATTATTCGCTGGTCGATGTCATCGCCCCCGAGGTGAGTGTCTCCGTTCGTAGCTTTCACCTGGAACGTCCCGTCGCCGATGTCCAGAATAGAGATATCGAAAGTTCCACCGCCCAGGTCGTAGACAGCGATGGTCCGGTCCCCTGTCTTGTCCATGCCATAGGCGAGCGATGACGCAGTGGGCTCGTTGATGATTCGAAGCACGTTCAAGCCGGCGATGGTCCCGGCATCCTTGGTCGCTTGCCGTTGACTATCATTGAAGTACGCGGGCACAGTAACGACCGCATCCGTGACCTTCTCTCCCAGGTAGGCTTCCGCATCGGCCTTCAGCTTCTGGAGTATCATCGCGGAAAGCTCTTGCGGACTGTACTCCTTGCCTCCCATGAGAATGCGGCAGTCGCCGTTCGGCGCCTCTGTTATCTTGTACGGCAATCGCTTGAGGTCAAACTGGACCGCAGAGTCCTGCAACTTCCGCCCGATCAGGCGCTTGATGCTGAATATGGTGTTCTCCGGGTTGACGATTGACTGGCGCTTGGCGATTTCACCAACAAGGCGCTCGCCATTCTTGCTTATAGCCACAACGGACGGCACAAGATTGCCGCCTTCGGCACTCGGGATGATCTTGGGCTCTCCACCCTCCATCACCGCTACCACGCTCAACGTCGTGCCAAGGTCAATACCGATTGCTCTCCCCATATTGTTCCTCCTTACAGGTGCTCCTCAGAAGCACCGTCTTCTGCTGTTCCAACCACGACCATACTGGGACGCAGTACCCTGCCATTCAGCGTATAGCCCTTCCGCACTTCCTCCACCACCATGCCATCGTCACCAGAGCGCCTCATGATGGCCTCGTGGTGTCGCGGGTCAAATGGCTTTCCCAACGCATCAATCGGGCTCAAGCCCTCACTCTCGAGGGTTGTCTTCAGTTTCTCGAAGCCGAACCGGGCGCCCTCGACCCACTCCTTCTTGCGCATCTCGCTTGATGGTCGCGCAAACGCCCGTTCCAGGTCATCCACTGCTCCCAGCAGCTTGGTGAATAGGGCGCCGTTCGCCAGCTCCAGCGCCTCGTTCCGCTCCTGTTGGACACGCCGGCGGTAGTTCTCAAGATCCGCCTGTGCGCGCTGCCAGTTGGCGAGGTAGGATAGCGCTTTCTCCCGCTCGTCTCTCAGTTCCCGGGACAATCCCTCGATGTACTGCTCGTGGTCTGTAGTCTCCTCTTCAGGGCGATCGACGTTGTCGTTTTCACCTGGAAGCACCTCACACTCCTTCCCGATAGCTACTTTCGCAGAGAGACTCGGTCAACAGCGCGGCCAGGTAGTTGACGGAGGAGATGGCTCGCTGATAGTCCATTCGCTTGGGACCAATCACCCCGATCACTCCCTTCGACTGGCCGCTCGAATCGTAGTTCCCCACCACGAGACTGAGGTCCTGCAGCGCCTCTTCGCGATTCTCCTGGCCGATTATAACCCGTATTCCATTGACCTCAGTGTTCGGTCCGAGCGCCGATTCCATCCAATCGTCGCGCTCAACCAGTCTGAGAAGTGTGAGGGCGCGAGTGTTCTTGGCAAATTCCGGCTGGCTCAACATCAGGTGCAGGCCCTCAATGTACATGTGCCCCAGTTCCGGCTTGTCCTCATCGCGCATCATGTCCGCAATCTGGGCCACGATGTCGCGCTCCGTCGACACTCCTTCAACCTCGGCCTCAACTTCGTTCCTCGACATGCCCTCCAGGCGCGCCGTCATCCGGTTGGATATCTGCGTCAGGGTGTCCTGAGACACGGGCACGGGCCAGGCCACTGTCCTCTGCCGAACCACAGTAGGCTCATACAACACCACAATCAGCAGGCTCAGCATCTCATGTAGAGACACAAGGTGCAGGTGCTTCAGGCGGGCCCGGGAGGCCTTGGGTTGTGTCACGATTGCAGCGTTGTGAACGAAGTGAGCGAGCAGAGTGGCTATCAGCCTCAACCGCTTGTCAAGCTCCTCTCCGGCATCATGGCATACGTCGGCTATGAGAAGCTGGTCCGTCAGCGGCAGCTTCGCGTCGCGGTCAATCGATTCCACATAGTAGCGATAGCCTCTGTCGGTGGGCACAGCCCCTGCCGAGGAATGAGGCCTCGTGACGTAACCTTCCTCTTCGAGGCAGGTCACATCGTTACGTATCGTCGCGGGGCTGACGCGTATGTCGGTGAGGGCTATTGCCTTCGACGCGACCGCGGTACCGGCAGCGATATACTCGCTGACGATGGTGCGGAGTATCGATTCCCTTCTTGCCGTGAGACTCATTAGCACTCTATCCCGTCGGCTGCTAACAGAGGCAAATTTAGCACGGCCAACGCGTACTGTCAAAGCAGGAATAGCTACGATGTGACCAGGTTGACCGGTGACAAGAGCGCATAGTATATTACGACGGTATGGATTCCTACTCCTCACTCGAACCACTTTCTGCTGTTGACCCTGAACTCGCCGAACTCATCAAGAACGAGCACCAGCGCCAGGCGTCCACGATCGACCTTATCGCGTCCGAGAACCACGTCAGTCGTGCGATTCGTGCCGCGCACTCCAGTCTCTTGACTGACAAGTACGCAGAGGGCTATCCCGGGCGACGCTACTACAGCGGGTGCTCGGTGGTGGATGAGGTGGAACAAGCGGCCGTCGCGCGGGCTAAAGTGCTGTTTGGGGCGGAACACGCCAACGTCCAATCACATTCGGGGAGCCAGGCGAACTTCGCTGCGTACCAGGCCCTGATCAAGCCGGGAGCAACAATCATGGGCATGGACCGCAGCCATGGCGGCCATCTTACCCATGGTGCAGAGGTGAACTTCTCGGGCAGGCTGTTCCGCGTGGTTACGTACGGCGTCGACAGGGAGACCGAACTCATAGACTATGACGCGGTGCGGGCGGTCGCCCGGCAGCACCACCCGGACCTTATTATTGCTGGCGCCAGTTCGTATCCCCGCATCATTGACTTCGCGACTTTCTCCCGCATAGCCAGAGAAGTCGGCGCTTTGCTCATGGTTGACATCGCGCACATAGCAGGACTGATAGCAGGAGGAACACACCCGTCGCCTGTGCCTTACGCCGATGTTGTAACAGGCACGACACAGAAGACTCTGCGTGGACCTCGAGGTGGATTCATTCTTAGCACGTCCGCTCTTGGAAGTAGTATTGACTCGGCTGTCTTTCCAGGCAGCCAGGGCGGCCCGCTGATGCACGTGATTGCTGCCAAGGCCGTGTGTTTTCAACAGGCACTGCAGCCGGCTTTCCGCCGATACACAGAAGCCATCGTCGCCAATGCCCGCGTCATGGCGGAAGAACTGGCCGGCGCCGGACTTCGCGTCGTTAGTGGGGGGACCGATAACCACCTTGTGCTGGTTGATCTGGGGCAATTGCACATCACCGGAAAGCAAGCCGAGATTGCGCTCGAACGAGCAGGGATTCTCGCGAACCGGAACAGCATCCCGTATGATACACAGCCACCGCTTCTGGCGGGCGGTTTGCGCGTCGGTACTCCCGCCATCACCACGCGGGGTTTCACTCCCGATGACATCCGGACTCTGACAGGCTTGATTTGCCGGGTACTGCGGCAGCCTGACAGCGACCAGGTGAGGGCCGAGGTGCGCGACGTTGTCGCTGAGATGTGCGTGAGCCACCCTCTCCCGGAATCGTGCTGAGCCCGCAGACCCTCTTGCGCTATCTCGCGCAGCGCGGTCGTGCGCCAGCTACCGGTGCTATAATCTTGTGGCGATTCTCTCCCGTGCGAGGAGTATGTCAGATGGATGAACTGAAAGTATTCACGGGCAACGCTCACCCCAATCTCGCGAGAGCGGTCTGTAACTACCTCGGCATTCCCCTCGGCAAATGCGAGGTATTCGAGTTCTCCAACGAGAACATATTCGTTCGCATCCTTGAGAACGTCAGACAGCGCGACGTGTTCGTAATCCAGCCTATCTGCAGCCCCGTGAACAAGAGCCTTGTCGAGTTGCTTATCATGCTCGATGCATTCCGGCGTGCGTCGGCGGGCCGAATCACGGCCGTGGTGCCGTACTACGGCTATGGTCGCACGGACAAGAAAGACCAGCCGCGTGTGCCGATTACCGCTCGCCTGGTCGCTGACTTGCTGACAACAGCCGGCGCCGAACGCGTGCTCACTGTGGACCTTCACGCCCCCCAGATACAGGGCTTCTTCACCATACCCGTCGACGAGCTGACCGCTGTCTCCATAATCTGCCAGTATTTCCGGGGCAAGCGCCTCGCCGATCTCGTTGTGGTCGCCACGGACATAGGCATATCCAAGCGGGCACGCGACGTCGCAGCAAGTCTCGGCGCGGCACTCGCGATTGTCGAGAAGCGCAGAATCGGCAACGCGGACTCCACCGAGGCTCTCAACGTTATCGGTGATGTCAGCGGACGAGTCGCGCTTACAGTCGACGACGAGATTGACACGGCCGGTTCCCTGGTGGGAGTCGTGGATGCCCTGCTGGCACGCGGTGCTACAGAGGTCTACGCCTGCGCGACTCACCCGATACTCTCCGGAAAGGCAGTTGAGAGGATTGCCAGCAGTCCTGTGAAGGAAGTTGTCGTTACGGATACTGTTTCTCTCAACGGCGACAAGAAGCTGGACAAGATCACAGTGCTGTCGATCTCTTCGCTTCTTGGCGAGGCCATTCACCGCATCCACACCGGCCTGTCTGTGGGGGCAATGTTCGAGTAGGTCGTGCGCACGGAGTGCGCATGCTGAATGCACGTGGTTCATTTCACCGGTCGCCTGGGACGCAAGTTCGGCGGGCTCTTCGACTCCAACGAGAAACAGTTGAAGAAGCTCGGTCCTATTGTCGACCGCGTGAACTCCCTCGAGCCTGATCTCCAGTCTCTCAGCGACGAAGCTCTCCGCGCAATCACCGAAGGTCTGCAACAGGAACTCGGGCGTGGGGCTACGCTGGACGACATCCTGCCACAGGCCTTCGCTGCGGTTCGGGAGACGTCGCGGCGCAAGCTTGGCCTGCGGCACTTCGACGTTCAGTTGGTCGGCGGAATCGCCCTCCATTTGGGGCAGATAGCCGAGATGAAGACAGGCGAAGGCAAGACGCTCGCCGCTACACTCCCCCTCTACTTGAACGCGCTTGAGGGAAAGGGCTGTCACCTCGTCACCGTCAACGACTATCTCGCGAAACGCGACTGCCTCTGGATGGGCCCGGTCTATCATTCACTCGGTCTCTCAGTTGCATGTATCACTGGGCGACAGGATGACGGGACACAGCGTCCCTCGTTCATCTACGACCCCGAGCATGAGGACCCCAACGAGCGATGGTCGAAGCTCAGACCCATCGCTCGGCGGGAGGCCTACGCTGCCGACATCACGTACGGCACCAACAACGAATTCGGCTTCGACTACCTGCGGGACAACATGGTCAATGACCTGTCTCAGTGCGCCCAGAGAGACCTTCACTACGCTATCGTCGATGAAGTGGACAACATTCTCATTGACGAGGCGCGAACCCCGCTCATCATCAGCGCTGCGTCAGAGGAAGCGGCCAACAGGTACGTCATCTTCGACCGCGTGGTATCCAGGCTGGTGAGTGACACCGACTACGTGGTGGACGAGCGCACTCGTTCTGTCCATCTGACCGATGATATCGGCATCCCAAAAGTGGAGAGTATGCTGCAGCAGCAGGGAGTGCTCAAGGGGCCGAGCCTCTTCGACCATTCCAACTTCGTGCTCACCCACTACCTCCAGAGTGCACTGCGCGCCCATGCCCTGTTCCGCAGGGACCGCGACTACGTGGTCAAGAACGGTCAGGTGATAATCGTTGACGAGTTCACAGGACGCCTCATGCCCGGCCGCCGCTACTCGGAGGGCCTGCACCAGGCAATCGAGGCCAGAGAACACGTACAGGTCCAGCGCGAGAGCGTCACGCATGCCACGATTACTTTCCAGAACTTCTTCAGGATGTACGCCAAGCTTGCAGGCATGACGGGCACAGCCGCTACCGAGGCCGAGGAATTCAGTCGCATCTACAACCTCGAAGTCCTGGTAGTACCGACGAACATGCCGATGATCAGGGAGGACCTGTCCGACAGGATTTACAGGGACGAAGCGGTTAAGTTCACGGCGGTTGCCAACGACGTGGCACGTGCCCACGCAGCAGGCCGCCCTGTCCTCGTAGGCACAACATCCATCGACAAGTCAGAGGTCCTCGGCGACCTGTTCACGCGACAGGGCCTCCGCGCCCAGATACTCAACGCCAAGAACCATGAGAAGGAAGCCAGCATCATTGCTGAGGCAGGTCGCCTCGGGGCTATCACCGTCGCAACGAACATGGCGGGCAGGGGAGTGGACATAATCCTGGGTGGCAATCCGGCGAACCGCCCACCCGAAGAATGGCAGAAGGAGCACGACGCAGTCGTCGCGATGGGAGGACTCTACGTTCTCGGCACCGAACATCACGAGGCCAGACGAATTGATAACCAGCTTCGTGGGCGCTCGGGACGACAGGGCGATTCGGGAGCCACCTGTTTCTTCGTCTCTCTTGACGACGACATCATGCGCCGCTTCGGTGGGGAACGCGTGAAGTCAGTCATGGAGTGGGCCGGAATGGATGACCAGACCCCCATCGAGCACCCCGTCGTCACCAGGGCAATAGCCAACGCCCAAGTCCAGACCGAGGGCTACCACTTCGACACGCGGAAGCACCTTGTTGAGTACGATGATGTGCTGAACAAGCATCGCCAGGTCACCTACGATGAGCGACGCAAGGTGCTGTCGGGCGCCGACCTGAGGGAGAACATTCTGTCCATGCTTGACGAGGAGATTGAGATTGCGGTCGACGCGCACCTCGACCCGGACCGTGAAGAGCTGGATGGCGATGCTCTTGCCCAGGACCTGAACACCTTGTTCCCCGTTTCGTCCGAGTTCGCCGACGAGACATTTCATCATCTCCCTCCGGCTCACATCCGTGACACCATTGTCGGCAAGGTCACTCAGTATGCCCACCGGACGTACGAAGAGCGAGAGAGCGAACTGGGTGCCCAGGCCATGCGCTTCGCCGAGAGATTCGTCATGTTGAGGGTGATTGATAACCTCTGGATGGAACACCTCACCGCGATGGAGCACATGAGGCATGGAATCGGTTTGCGGGCGGCAGGCCAGCAGAAACCAATCGACGTGTATAAGAGAGAAGGCCATGCGCTCTTCGAGGGTCTTCTCGCCGCCATCAAGCATGACGTTGCCGCCGGGATGTTCCGCGTCTCCGTTAAGACTCAGCAGCCTTCTCCTGCTGCCAGGCCGCCTTCGGTGAAGCGAGTCGTCGCTCCAGGTGGCAAGAAGGTTGGACGCAATGATCCCTGTCCATGCGGCTCCGGCCGCAAGTACAAGCAGTGCTGCGGGAAGTAGGAACCCGCACGTGGTTTCGGCTGTAGGGGCCTGGCATGCCTGGCCCGTCGCTCTGTCGTCACACAACGTCGCA